>JAAYLF010000231.1 GCA_012522035.1 Clostridiaceae bacterium | reverse complement strand
TAGAATACCTTCATTAATAATTGCCCTACTTATAGTAATACCTTGCTTCTTAGGCCAGTCAGAAACAAAATTCCTTTATGGAACGGGAAGTATAGCTAATGTTGACCGCATAAAAAGAGATACAACCCTTATCAACAAAGAATTTGGCGATGAAAACATTTTTTCCTTGCTCGTACCAAAAGAAAATCCGGGCAAAGAGTCAGAACTCGCAAGCGAACTTGATAAGATGCCTTATGTTACAAACGTGGTTTCTTATTCAACTTATGTAGGCGCTGAAATTCCTCAGGAATTTGTTCCTAAGGATGTGTCAAAACAGTTCTACTCAGACAATTATGTAAGAATACTCATATACACCGACATGAAGGACGAAGGAAAAGAAACCTTCAAAACCGTTGAAACGATTAAAGATACTGCGGGCAAATATTACGATGAACATTACCTGGCTGGACAAAGCGCAACCTTATACGATATGAAGAATGTTCTTGATGTCGATACGAATGTGGTAAACGGCATTGCAGTACTTGGAATATTCATAACACTCCTCGTTACATTCCGCTCTTTGTCACTTCCATTTATCCTCCTCTTCACCATTGAAACTGCCATATGGATAAATTTGTCCATACCATATTTCATGGGTAGTTCCTTAAGCTACGTAGGCTACCTCATTGTCAGCACAGTTCAATTAGGAGCAACCGTTGACTATGCCATACTGTTTACCAACAGTTATCTTGAAAACAGGAAGTCTCTCAGCAAAAAAGAAGCCATGACCAAAACCATACAAACAAACGTATCTGCCATACTTACCTCAGCAGGCATTCTTGCCAGCGCAGGTTTTGCCATGGCCTTAACCACAAGTATACCCGTGATTTATGACCTTGGCGTCCTTGTTGGCAGGGGAACCTTGCTGTCCCTTGCCATGGTAGCCTTGGTATTACCTGCTTTGCTTGTTCTGTTTGACAAGGCAATTATGAAGACAACATTGAAAAACCAGTTTAAAATGGAGGGTGATTAAAGTGAAAAGATTCTTTTCCTTTGTTCTCATACTGATACTTCTAACCTCTACAGTCCCAATAAATGCGGACAATGAACCAACACACAAAGAAGAAGTGGTTTACGGCATTCTCAACCTTGATGGAAGTGTAAAGGGAATCCATGTAGTTAACATCTTTGAAGGCGGGAAAATACTGGACTATGGCAATTATTCAGAGATTAGAAACCTTACCTCCTCTGAAAAAATAATTAAGGATGGAGACAGGATAACCATAGACACGTCCTCGGATAAGTTCTACTATCAAGGAACTTTGAAGAAAAAAGAACTCCCCTGGGTAATCTCCATCAAATACTATTTTGACAACAAGGAGATAAAAGGCGATGAGCTTGGCGGCAAAAGCGGTGATTTGAAAATACATATTACAGTCAAAAAGAATAAAAATGTAAATGATGTTTTCTTCAACAACCATGCCCTGCAAATAAGTTTGTCGCTTGATAATAGACTGTGCAGAAATATCAAAAGTGAAAATGCTACAGTTGCAGAAGCAGGCAGCAAAAAACAGCTTGCATACACGGTCTTGCCAGGCTTTGAGGCTGATATTGTAGTCACAGCCACCGTCAAGGATTTTGAAATGGATCCGATTCAGATAAACGGCATACGCCTTAACATGGGTATGGATGTGGACACAGGCGAGTTTACAAGACAAATATCAGAACTGGTTAATGCAATAAGGCTGCTTGACGAGGGTGCAGATGGTTTGCTTGACGGAGCCGCAAATCTGGCAAATGGAATGCAAAGCTATATTGACGGCCTCAATGCTTTCAAAAACGGTTTATCTCTCCTTCCGGACAGTGTGAATGAGATATATAATGGAGTTTCTCAAGTAAGTTATGGGTTGAATGAACTTGCAAAACAGAACGACTCTCTTCTTGCAGGGGCATTGGCAATTCAACAAGCTACCTTTGAGACGGTCAACATGCAGCTTGCAGGTATGGGATTGCCAACTCTTACCCCTGAAAACTATAGCGCAATACTTGCACCAATACCACAACTTGCAGAAGTAAAGCTTAAACTTGATGAAATTGTTCAGTTTACAGAAGGTCTAAAAAGCTATTTAAACGGAGTGGGAGAGATTAGCAGCGGAACCAAGGAGCTTGAAAGAGGCATGTCAGAGTTCAAATCCTCTGCCAATACAATAGCCGCTTCTGCAAATGAAATCTACAGCGCCGCTGTAACTATAAACAATGGGATAAAAGGACTAAAAGAAGGTCTTAATGAATACAAACAAGGTACCGGCCAACTAAGAGAAGGTACAAAAGACTTGGTTGCCATGATAGATACACAGCTTTCAGAAATACTCTCACTTATATCCGAAGGAGATGATGAAGTCGTATCCTTTGTTTCCGATAAAAACACCAATGTAGATTCTGTACAGTTTGTGCTTAAGACAGATTCTATTGAAAAACCAGTTTCCGAGAAACCTGACAGCCCAAAATCCCCTACCCTTTCATTTTGGCAAAGATTGCTGAAACTTTTTGGGCTGTATAAGGATAAGGATGAATAAAGGCTCTTCCCCCAAGAGCCTTTATTCATATCCTTTATACATATCCATTACATACTTTGTCAAGTTGAAATCATTATCTGGATACTCAAAACAAAGTTTAACTGCAACTTCTTTTGAAACCTCACGAAAAAGATCGAGACATGTAAACAAAGAGTTCCAGCAGTTTTCATACGTATCCATTCTATATGTTGTCATAAGTCTGTTCCACAAACCATCAGAAACATACCTTTTCAAATATTTATAGTTCTTACCGACACTAAGAGAAAAGTGCGTTTCAAGACCTACCTTCCAGGACATCATCCTCAAAAGCTCCCGCCTCACTATACCAAGATGAGCTATTGAATAAAGTATTTCCCTTCGCATAAGTCCTTTAACAACATATGTGGACACATGCCAGAACTCATTGCAGCAGTCATCAAACTGCCTCATGGTAGGTTTCCTAATATGATACTCCTCATCCGTTGGTATAATCTTCTCCTTTATCCTGTTATCCTTGTCAAGAAGCACCGTTACAAGCTTGTCTCTTTTCAAATACTCCTCAAGACAATTCAAGGGAATCAAAGTAAGGTCCACTTTATTGTAGTCGTCAAACAGCATAAGATAGGAAAAACCCAATTCAGAAGGAGGAAACAGCTCCATATCCTCAGGCTTGGTTACCTCATCCACAAATTCGGAGTAGTAAAACAAGGTGGGTTTACCTTCGTACACTTTCAAAGAAAAAGGAGTTCCCAAATCCTGAACATATTTAAGCAGTTTTAAATTGTCCCAGGACAGTATTCCTGTTAAATACTGAAGATGAAAACTCATATCAGTAAGCTGTACAATTGTGCCATCAGATAAAAACATTGAGTTGCACATAAGAGGATTTATACCCAACCTATGTGTTTTGGAAAACTTCTTGTATACCTCTTTTGATACCTTGACTCCTTTACTGACAACAAGGCATTTCAAATCTATCGAGTCAATCTCACAATTGTTTATGTAATATTTGTTCAAGTTATCACCTCAAAAACTCATGCAAACCTAATTCTATCATACGGTTTTCACGAGTTTTTAAAGAATAACAGATATTTTGTACTTTTTTGTTATTCTCTTAAAATTTCGAGGTACTGGCACAATATATCTCTTACATATTCACCTATGAGAAAAACCATTGGAGATTCATCTGTGTTGTTAAAATACTGGTTCAAACCGTCGATATGTTTCTCCTTGTCCGCATATTTGATAATAATGGGCGGGTAACCTGCCTGCATAAGCATTAGATTAAGTAACAAGAATCCTGTCCTGCCATTACCTTCAATAAACGGATGTATCCTGCTGTATTCCAAGTAAAAAAGAACTGCTTTTTCAATCGGATGTCTGCTGCCTTTATCAAGTGAAGCAACCAACCTTTCCATCCTAACAGGGACCAGATCAGGCTTTGGATGATTGTATTCGCTCGCAATGTTTACGCTTCTGTATTCACCTCTGTGCTGATAATTATCAACCATGACAAGGGAGTGAATCTCACGAATCACCCATTCGGAAATAGGAATATTGTCGCTTAAAAGAGACATGACATATCTTGCTGCATCTCCATATCCAACAGTTTCAAGCTGGTCTTTCAAGGGTTTGCCTTCAAGCGTAACTCCCTGTAAAACTTGTGAGATTTCTTCAAGCGTCAAACTGTTCCCTTCCATGGCAACGGAGTTGTATGTAAACTCCACCAGGAAATCCTCCAACAGTTTTACTATCTCTCTTCTTGTCAGCCTGTTCCTGCTGACAGTCTCATGTTTCATCTTGTCAATCGATGCAAACAGTGTTTTATACCTTTTTGGTATATATACTCCCCTGTAGCTTCTGTTATCTATAGGCCTAATTGCATCTTTAGGAATTAGATAGGACCTGCCTTTTCTAATTACTCCTTCCACTCTACCTTCCGCACAAAAGGCACATACGCGCCTTTCTGAAACACCCCATTTCGCAGCAGCTTCCTTTACTGTAATATACTCCACAACCCATCCTCCCATTTTTATACCTTTCAAGTATCTGCTTTTCCCTTTGTTTTACACCATCCCAATAAATTGGCTATTATATCAATTATCTCATGCACGAGCCTTGTTCCGTCAACATGCAGAATTTCGCAGGACATGGACTTTACCCAGTTGCTCGTACATGTCACCACCTTTCAGGACTTTTGTCACCCAGGTCTGCGTTTACCGCAGTTTTGATAAACTTGTCACTCATTAAAGGTTATACCTCTCTTTAACATATTCAAGCATAAATGTTTCTCTTGGAACCCAGTCCTGACAAGGGTAGGACCTCATAAGCTTTTTGTTAGCTTCAATAGCTTTATCAATATCAACCCATACAGGAATTAGACCAAGAGCTATCTCATAATCATCCAATGACTGCTTGCCGAAGTTTAAGTCTACATCACATGAATAGTAATATGATATTCTCTTAAAGATATCATAGTCCTCTTCAATAGGAATATCATATTCAATAACCTTGCCTATCTCCTCATTTATAGACAGTACTTCAGTACCACATTCTTCTTTAATTTCTCTGACAAGGGCCTCTTCAAAGGATTCTCCTTCATCGACACCTCCGCCTGGAAATTTGTAATCACCACCATTTGTCGAGTACACCATTAGGATTGTTTTTCCTCTTAAAACAACTCCTCTTACAGCGTTCCTTGCAATCGTTTTGCCTACTGTGTTGACGTTCGGCTTTCTCATTATTTCCTTTAATATCTTCATAGCTCACCTATACCAAACTCTTCTTTATCGAATCAATATGTACTTTATGTCCTGAAAACTGTTCTTTAGTTGTTCCGAATAATATTCACTTTTCTTATAAATCTTGAAACCGCATTTCTCAATAACCCTTCTTGACTGCATATTTTCTACAAAATGTCCAACTGTCAAAGCATTCAAATTCAGTTTGTCAAAGCAAAACTTAATAACTGCACTGACAGCCTCAGGCATAAGGCCCATGCCCCAGTAATCTTTAGAAAGAACATAACCAATTTCTTTTATCTTAAGGTTCTTGTATTCATGCTCTTCATTGGCCCATGAGTAATGCAGGCCCAAAGAACCAATAACCTTGTTGTTTTCCTTGAATACAACGGCAAGCACATTTTTATCTGCTATGAATAAATGCAAGATATTTCTTGATTCTTCAATAGATTTATGATGCGGCCAGCCTGCCATCTCTCCAACGCCTTCTACCGATGCATACTCATACAAATCATCAAGGTAACTTTCCAACCAGGGACGAAGCACCAACCTTTGTGTTTCAATTATTGTATTGGATAAATCAATTTCCACATCCACCTAAAACACTCCCTTTAATCAAAGTCTATTCCCAAAGATAACTGGTCATGGTTACCGAACCAAGCACGCATGCCTTGTTGTATACACTAACTTCATCATTCCTGCTGGATGCACCAAGTGCATAAAGAAGCGGGTAATAGTGGTCAGGAATTGGCACAGAATACTTGGCACACTCTCCAGCTTGATGATACAGCATAATCCTGCCATGGTTTGCATCCATGATATTGTCGTGGATGTAGTCGTCAAACTCATATGCCCAGTCGTAGCCTTTGTTCTCCATATTCCAGTCTACCATCCTCAAATTGTGAACAATATTGCCACTGCAGAATATGAGAACATTGTGGTTTCTCAAAGCCCCCAGCTCCTTGCCAATCATGTAATGCACTTCCGGAGGCGCATTTCTATCAACACTTAATTGAAGCACGGGTATGTCTCTATCGGGATACATGTGTACCAGTACCGACCAGGTCCCATGGTCTATTCCCCAAGTGTTGTCATACTCGCTGTCCTTTGTAACCAGTGCTTTGACAACCTTGGCTACTGTGGGAGAGCCGGGACAATCATACACAATCTCATAAAGTGGCCTTGGAAAACCATCCATGTCGTAAATGGTCTTTGGATTTTCCTCATTGTTTATCTTTGTACCTCTTGTGTACCAGTGGGCTGAAACGGACAAAATCGCCTCAGGTTTTGGAATCTTCCTTGCAATTTCTTTCCACGACCTTGAAAACTGGTTGTCTTCAATTGCATTCATGGGTGAACCATGACCAACAAACAAAACCGGCATCTTCGACATATATCTCACAGTCCCTTCTTCATTTCGTTTTACTATATCACATTATGCTTGTCCGGATTTATCAGAAAACTCTTTATCTCCTTTATCTTGGCCTTCTTGCCAAAGCTGCCAAATACATATACATCACAAAACTCAAAGTTTCCTTTGGCAAAATGATAGCATCCGTAGACAGCGGCAACATTTCCATGGGTAATAACATTCGCAACTTCTATTTTGCTCAAATCCATGTCGACAAGGTTCTTTATACTGTTTAAAACTTCTTTCTTGCCCAAAAGCTTTTTAACACCAACCACATCCAACATGACATCTTCAGCAACATGCTCAAGTATGAAGTCATCTTTTTCCGTTATGGCTTTGTATATTTCTATAAGCAAAATCTTCTTGGGTGAATTACCGCAGTGCTCCGGATAAACTATCATCATAACACCTAACTCCTTTTTTTGATAATACATATACATTACCAAATTTTAGGCCAACATGCAAAAGAATAATTACTCAATTTCTACAACTTTTGTGCTGATGTTGTTTCTAAAAGCCTCGTCATGCTCAACAAACAAAAGTGTCGGACAATACTCAAGAATCAACTTCTCTATCTGCATGCGTGAGAACACGTCAATGTAGTTTAAAGGTTCATCCCAGACATAAAGGTGTGCCTGCTCGCAAAGACTTTTAGCAATAAGCACTTTCTTTTTCTGACCAGCGCTAAAGTCCGCTATGTCTTTGTCAAACTGTTCTCTTCCAAAGTCGAGCTTCCTGAGTATTGTTTTAAACTGGGTTTCATCAATCCCATTTTCATATGCAAAATCAGAAAGATTTCCGTACAGCCATGATGTATCCTGTGAAATGTATGAAACTTTCAGTCCGCTGGCAACTATCAAGCTGCCTGAATATTGAATTCCCTCCCCAACAATTAGTTTAAGAATACTGGTTTTGCCACTTCCATTTCTGCCTGCAAGGGCAACTCTGTCGCCTGCATTTATGGCAAAGTTCAGATTGCTAAAAACAATCCTGTCGCCATAGAAAATGGCAAGGTCCTTTGCTTCAACCAAGGTTCTTTTATAAAATTCAAGAGGCGTTATCTTAAGGTCGTCGTATTCTTCAATATTATGAAGAAGCTCTGACTTTTGACTGATTGCCTTCATTTTTCTTGCCTCAATATTTTTTGCCCTCTTCATCGCCTTTGCTGACTTGTGTCCTACATAACCTTTATCAAGCTTTATACCGGAATCATCTTTCCCATACTTGCTTTTTTCCACCCGATGAGCCCAAACAGCGCTTCTTCTTGTAGCCTCCGATAGCCTCTTTATCTCTCCCACAAGCTTTCTATTCTCTGCAATTTCAAAATTATCCTGCCTCATCTTGTTCTCCCACCAGGAAGAAAAATCGCCTTTCTGCACCTCGATATTCGTTTTGTTTATGGATAATACATGATCTATGCATGTATCAAGAAGATTTCTGTCATGGGATACCAAAATGAATCCCTTCTTGTTCTTTAGATAATTTACAAGCACCCTTCTTGCATCAATATCCAGATGGTTTGTAGGTTCGTCAAGCAAGAGAAAGCAATTCCTTCTTAAAAACATGGATGCCAGCAAAACCTTTGTCTGTTCGCCATTAGACAAGGTTGCAAATGGTCTGTACAAAATATCTTCTTCAACATCCAACAAGGATAATTCTTTTACCTTTTCCCACTCCATGCATTCAGGACAGATTTCATTCATTACATCAATAGTAAAACGGGTTTTATCCTCCACTTCATAGGGAAAATATTCAAACTCAACTGATGCGCTTATGCTTCCTGAATACTCATACTCACCCATCAAAAGTTTAAGAAAGGTGGTTTTTCCTCTTCCATTCCTTCCTATAAAACCAAGCTTCCAGTCCGTATCTATTTGAAAACTAACATCCTCAAAAATATTGTCGTAACTCCCATCGTAGGAAAAAGTAAGGTTTGAAACGTTTATTAGTGACATAAAAATCCCTCCTAACAAAATCAAGCCGCAAGAAAGTCAAACTTCTTACGGCTTAAATACACAAACAACCCTTTTTCCCAAATCAAAAGGTACGTTTATCAAGTAAAGAATGTTCAACTTTCCTGCTATTTACACGCAAAAACATGCGGTCTATAACCGCTGTGACAAAGCCCTATATTTTGTGCATACCTGTTAGCAAGAAAAGTTGTACATCCTTTCACCTCCAATTAATCCAATTATATCACATATTCATAAAAATCTACAATATAATTTTCACAAATCCGGACGCAAGCATTTTAACTAAAATAATCATATGCAATAGAATCGAATTGTGCTTTGATTTTCTCAAAAGAACACCCCAGGTCCAAAGTACGAACACTAATTTTATTCCCACTCATTCTGTAATCATAATCTGGCAATATCTCTTCATCCGTTCTTGCATACAACAGCATTCCAGATACTTCATGGGGCCTTCCGCATAGCTCCGCCTCTTTGTTCTTTACATATGCAAACAACTGGTATAGGTTGTTAGAATAAAGCGTCTTAGTCTCAAACCGGCTTCTGGTAATTCTGGCGTAGTATTTGGCTTCAATGATCAGTATCTTTTCGTCTTTGGAAAGCATAATATCAGTCTGCATGATGGGAAGCATTGCATTCATGTCATCATCAAGCT
Source organism: Clostridiaceae bacterium (assembly GCA_012522035.1). Lineage (GTDB taxonomy): Bacteria > Bacillota > Clostridia > UBA1212 > DUPL01 > DUPL01. The sequence continues at coordinate 8,252 of JAAYLF010000231.1, read as the reverse complement.
GCCACATAATCCTGGAAGAACAGACATCAAGATATGGATGCTCCTTTCTGTAGTATTCCAGGATAAATTTCTCATAAAGTCTTGCCATATTCTTTTCATCAACAAACTCCATAAGTCTAGTTTTGCCATCGGACTGGGTTTGCAAAAGTCCCTTGACCACCAGATAACAAATGGACACAAGCATACTGTAAGTATGATTATTCCGGTTAAATTGAAGGTTCCAGTTGATGCTCCTGACGTCCAACCCATCAACAGCATCAAAATACACAAGAACTTTACGAAGTTCTTTCTTTCTAATCCTGCTGATGTCAGCATGCATAAGAAGCATCATGGTGGTTTTTAGAATTCTGTTCATGTATGTATTAACAGAAAAATCGTCATATTGACAAACCATCTGATTTTTTAGTATAGATTGGGTTTTTATGGACTGGGACAAATCGATTTTGCCGCGAAGAGAGGATACCGACTCAGTTTCAGTAATATAGTTCCGTCCAAGACCCCGCTTTATTTGATGAGAAATCCCTATATGCAAAATAGCAGCACATAGTTCTGCGGCATTCTTAAAACTTTCTGTCGCCAATTCCCTATACCCTTGTTTATTCAATACACTAAATGCATAAGACAGCATGTAAACCAATACTCCTTAAGAAGAGGAATCAGTTCATACTCCACAATCCCCGATAAAACCGAATCGTCAATCTCATCTTTGCCGCAGAAATAACTGTGGCCAATACAGAACCCCTCTCCTAACGAATCATCTGCAACAATCTCGCTATTAAGTCTCTCAACACAATTTATGAGCTCGTCAAACTTTTCTGATTTCAGCTTAATCCGATACTCTCTAAAACCATCGTAATCAAATGCTGGTTTCATATTGAAGAAAGCAAATCTTCTTCTTAATGCGTAATCCAGCATGGCAAGGCTTCTATCCGCAGTGTTCATGGTTCCGATAATGTATAAGTTTTTAGGAACCATAAATCCGTCTCCGGAATACAATAGCCGAATTGTATTTCCGCGTTTGTCGCTTTCAATTAACATGAAAAGCTCGCCAAAGATCTTGCTTATGTTGCCTCTGTTGATTTCATCTATAATAAAGAAGTATTCATTCTCCGGATCCAGCTCCGCTTTGTTGCAAAATTCATAAAATACACCTTTTTCTATATCAAAACCTCCACCCTTGACAGGCCTGTATCCTTCAATAAAGTCTTCGTAGCTGTAACTTTGATGGAACTGTATCATCATTACCCTTTCAGGATCCTTGATACCCATGATGGAATAGGCAAGACGTTTTGCTGCATATGTCTTGCCAACTCCCGGAGGACCCTGGAGAATTACATTCATCTTGTTTTTGACACGGTCAACTAGAGAATAATATGTATACGGCTCCATATAGACTTCATTGAGAAAATCATTTTCGGTGTAGGTCGGGTATTCAACCTTAACAGCTTCTATTTCTTCATCACTGGTATCCTTTCCAAACAGGGCTAGAAGTTTTTCAACATACTGCGTATATTGAGTAATATCAGTCAAGGTCTTGGTAACAGCCTTTCCCGGGTGTTCCCATTCACCCTTGTCTTTCCATTTGACTTTTCGAAGATTTGGATACTCTTCGTTTTCAGAAGGATCATAATAGTATGCGGTTTCAACAATACCCCACCCGACTATTTGATTCTGTCCTTTCTTTGCAAAAACAATATCACCAGGTTTCATTTCATGTACAAACTGCCATGTTGCCAAGGCCGAATTTCTAAAAGAAAAATTAGGACCTATCCTTTCTTTCATAGCTTTCTGCATTTCGTCTTTACTTGAGTATTGTAACAAGTCACCAATCTCATCCCAACCAATGCCCATAATACCTTTCTCGTAAAATTCATCCCACATTGAAGCATTATCACCAGGTGAATATATCCAATAATGTACTGTGCTAACATCCTCATCTGCAAGTCCGTCTCCTTTGCTGTCACGGATTGCTCTTCCTTTTTCTTTTGAAAACAGCCAAGCATTATGTGATAGTTCGGGAAAACTCTTGTACTTGTCCGTGCTTAATGCATATTCTTTTAGTTTTTTTACAATTGCAAAGTATTTTCCGGAGGGAATTTTCCCTTCAATCTCAGGCAATGATGCAACGTGTTCTTCCGGGAATTCACCTGATTTATATATGTATTGAACGTTATGTTTGTCAAGACTAATGAAATCGTATGGTGCAATCCAGTAAAGGCCTATGGTCAGCTTACTGTTGCCTATGCCTTTTTTGCTCATGGCAAGATCAAAATATCGCCCAACAGTTTCTCGTTTGTCACCTGTTGGATTTTCTACATATTGCAATGCATATTCAAACAATTCCCACAACTCATTTATATCATTGTCGCCTCTGTCACCAAGGAAGTAATAGAAAGTGGCGTTTTGCGGGTTTACAACAGGAATTCCTGAAAAGTCCGTTGGGATCGGGCTTTTTAATCCAAAGATGTCAGCAATAGCAGCTATTACTCTTTTACGTGAGTTTTCTCCAAGACCTTTGTTAAATAGACCAATTACTGTAAAAGGATCAATATCTACTATCTGATTGCCCCTCTCCAATGTTGGCATAGCAATTCCTGTAACCTCATAAATACGCCGTACCTTCTCAATCAATTCATGTCGATTATCCTTATACTTTCGCAGCACCTGAGCAAACTCTTCATAAAAATTCACCCAGTCGAACTTGTTCTCTTTCATCATACTAACTCCCTGTTACACATTGTATTTGATTAAAATTATATAGTATCGCCTCCAAATGGTAAAGGTTATGTTTTATATATAAAGTCCAAGTTTTATGAATTGAGACACCTGCAGGTTTTCAATTAATTCGTAGTTAAAACCAACGTTCCTCCAAAACGGCTAATTGTACGTAGCTCTGAATTTTACTCAGCAACTCCCTTCAACTCCTCATACTCAATCCTGTTACGCCCCAACATCTTTGCTTTGTATAGCAATCTATCAGCAGTAGATACAATGTCCTCAAGCAATATATCCGGCGAATAACGAACTGTAGTAACACCAAAGCTTGCTGTTACTATAAGTCACTGATGGCTTTAAGAGACTAATGTGCCATTATGGCTTCAAAAGCAATTTTTACAACCCAAACTCTGGTCATGAAAAAGGAACTGCCGAGAATTATGTTGGAACAAGCCGAAGAAATATGTTTGTACCTGTGCCACGTATAGAGGATTTGTAAAAGCTGTGCCCTTTCACTTTATATGCTGTACAAATTGCTTATGTGGCGAATAATGTTCAAGAGAATGTAGTCATTAAAAAAAATAAATAGTTTAAATAGCGAGGTGCATGGATTTTAACTTCCGCACTGCAGGGTTTTTAACTTCCGCGCTGCACGGATTTATACTTGCCAAACACAAAGCCATATAAGCTAGTAAAACTGCATTCCAAATTCCTACATTATCATTGGTTTAACCCTGGCATAATACTAATTTTCAATATGCGTTTTTCTGTATTCCATTGGACTTATACCAAATATATCTTTAAACTTCCTGGAGAAATATTCAACTGAGTTATAACCGATGGCATAGCAAACATCAATTATCTTGATATTAGATGAACGAAGCATTTTAGCTGCTTTTTTAAATTTAATATCTTGTAGTATGTACGTAAAAGATAAACCTGTGTGCCTCTTTATTAGTTTACTAATGTAGTCGGGTGTATAATTAAATTCATCTGCAAGCACATCTAAAGTCACTGATTTGAAATTAGCTTGAATATATTTTAATATCTCGATCACTTTCGGAGTATATATGCTATGAGTGTTTGATATCATTATCTCATTACTTTTTCTTAACATTACACAGAATGCTGCACGCAATAAAATTTCCATTGATGTATTATAATATTTTTCGAGTCTTATTCCTTCGACTATTAAGAACTCTAAAATACTCTGTAGATACTTATCGTTTTTAGCGGAAAAGGTAATATAGCTATTGGCTTTGTTTGAGAATAACGTCTTGTTAAAGAAAACAGAAAGTATAGTATCATCGTTGAAAAGATAATACGCCCATTGTATGAGTCGTCTGGAGCAACAATGCATATATCACCTTGCTCCATGTTAATTAGCTTACCCTCTATTGTATTTTCACAGCGTCCTTCATACACATAAATCATCTCAAAGAAAGCATGACTGTGGGGAAATAAAGGATTGTACCTATTATGACGAACAATTTTTATATTGTCCCTGCTGTGCTCTATAGATAACTCAGGGAAGTACCGCGAAAAAGAGTCTTGCAGCTCAGGAATCCACCATTTGTTTTCATAAATAATTTTTTGATCTAAGCTAATCAAATACTTCCTGAAATTTTGCGGATTTTGCTTAGCTATATAGTATTGCTTATAGAATAATTCCGTTTCATTTAATTCTTTAAATTCATCGAAAATATCTTTAAACAACATCATAAAATTTCTCCACCTTAAGTTGTTAATATCATATTACGTTTTTTGGGATTCAGTGTCAATAGTGGCATGAGAAACCAACTTTGATAGGTTAAAGAATATTTAGTTAACCCTCCATGAATGGGATTAGTTCAAGTACAATTAACACCTGAAAGTAGGTTGATTAGACCTACTTTCCTTGCTCACAAAAATCATAAGTATATTGATGTATTAACCGCAAATATACTAGATACCTCAATATTGGTATTCTGGTATAGTGCCATCATCGTTATATATTTCTATTTCTCCTATCTCTGCATAATATATATTGGAAAAATTCACCACCTCATCAACTCTAATCTTTACATACCTAGCTTTTATTGTATCAAACTTGTAACTTAGAGGTTTATCTGAATCATATGTATCTTCTACTATTTCCTCATAATCTTTCCCGTCCAAAGAATACATTATAGTGTACTTTCTAGGGAAGAACGCACCATTCATACCTAGCGATCCAGTTACCGGATAGAGATCTACTCTATTAATATCTATTTCCCTTTTTAAATCAACGGTAATAAAAATCTCCTCATCATTGCTACCTACATATCTCCAACCAATAGACATTTTAGATGACTTTCTTTGTCCATCAACTACCTTATAATTGTAATAGCCATTTTCACCTATAGACGAAGTAGAGTAAACAGGTTTACCTAATGCTAAGTTAGTGTCTGAATCGTCTTCATATGGTTTTTGAAGTGAAACATTATCGTCTATTCTATATAGTCTAAAACCTCCGGATACCATTTCACATTTAAACTTACCCCTACTTATTCTTACTTTTTTATCCGAACCTGATGTAACATCAGTAAGTCTTTTTATTCCATTTAGTTTAAGAGTAAGCTTTACATCATCCTTAAAGTTCTTGTTGACCACCATAAAATAATTTGTTCCATTATCTCTATCCACCATTAACGAAACAAGAAAGTCACTATTATCTGTACTTTCTAAATACCAACCTGGTTCTAGCATAGTTGTTCCCATGTCTACTCTACCATTATGATATATCTCAACGGCATCTAAATGACCCAGTATCTTACTTACTTTCTTAATATCCCTATTAATTTTTGCAATACCCTAGAACGTATCAGTTTTCTCTCCTTCTGGTGATATAATAGCATTAGTAAACTCTTCTCCTCTATCTACAGGTGTCAACCACGTAAAATATTTTAGATTTTTGTATCCATACGCTAATGCTGCGGATGTATGATATCTTGTTTCTGACACAGTAGGTCTTCTAAAACCATTTACAACACCTACTGATTGTATGTATAGAGCTGTATCAACACCATATTTTAATCCAATCTCGCGAATGAAATCCATATTAGGAAACATTTGCGGTATTGAGCCCTCTTCTAAACCAAATGGGTATTGGTCATAAGAAAGATATCTTAAGTTATCAACTCCTGCCGCATTAATCCAATCTTCGACATGACCTCTTGGATCCTCTAAAGCGAATGTAGGTAACAAATTAAGCTGTACAATACACCCTGGATGCTCTCGTGACATTATTCTAGCAATTCTACCATATGGATTAGCATTTGCCGGCTCATCACCAAGAAAGTAACCTACAACGCTTTTATTATCCTTATATCTATTAACTAACTCTACTATTTCTCCCTCTGATTTACCAACTATATTTGCAGCAAGAGCTGAATCACATATAGTTATCTTTAAACCTCTTTCATTGCATAGTCTTAATGCTTCTTGTACCGTATGCTCATCAGTAAATATAGTAGGATCTGAACCCCACTCTAACAAATCAATACCTGCTTCTACTAAGTAGTCGTATTGTATATCAGTCGTAAAACCTTTTGAAGGAGGCCAGAAAACGGATATTACAATATCCCCATCCCCATAACCCTTTATCTCTCTTTCTGTATTATCAACTCTTAAACTTCATTTGTACACGAAACGAGACTTAAACCAAGACCTCCCATGAAAGTAGCAATTGTTAATAATATTATTTTCTTCAGCATATTTATACCACCTTTACTCTATAAGTAATTTCTTTACGTTCTCTTTTCATCAATAATTTGAACAAGATAATCTTCTTCTTGAATAGCAAAAGGCAACATATCATTGTTGCCTTTTGCTAGCAACTAAGCTAATCTTGATTCTCTTCTGCAGTATATATTTCAATTTCAGCTAACTGCACTAAATATCCATCTGCATTTGGCACGTTATATGGTTTTGTGAACACAACCCTAACATACCTTGCGACAACCGGATCGAATTTTAATTCCTTAGGGGAATCATCCTCATTCGCAGTTGAGAAGTCATCAACCACACTTATCACGGTCGTATAATTGCTGTTGTCTGTAGAAACCTCCACATGATAATCGATGGGGAAGAATGGAGCTAGGCCTTCTATGGGATACAAAACTACTTTATCAATTAGCAATTCTCCGCCTATATCAAAAAGCACCCACTGATCCCACCAATCTTCTTCAGTCATAATTATACCAACTTGAGTCGTCCATCCGACGTTTTCATAAGGAAGAAACTCAGTATTTCCATCGTTTATAAATGATGCATGCCATCCCCAAACAGTGTGGGTCTCACCCGTATGAGAGGAAACCTCAAAAGCAGCATTAAGAGCTACGTTAGTAACCCGGCTCAGGGGTAGCCGTAGGCGCTGGCGTATCCGTCGGTTCAGGTGTTTGCGTAACCTCAGGTGTTGGTGATGGTGTAGGTGGTGTATTTGTTTTTGCATCACCATCTTCATGACACCCATTTAGAGTTACGGTAAGAATTACTAACAACAATACCATAAAGCATTAGTGGTTTCTTTTTCATTTTAATACCCCATAAACTTTACTTTGCATTTCTTTAATACTACTAGCACACAAGCTGCAACTATAGTAGATGTGTAAACAGCAAATGTATCTGATGTTTGTGGGTTTTCTGTTTCAGGAGCTTCTATAGCTGACAATTCGCCATAATCTGCTGAAGGCGTAGTTGCATATGCAATAATAAGTTCTGCAGACTTACCTTCTTGAACGACATTATCTATATACACCCTTTGGCCTGCATATGCCTCTTCTCTTAAATAAAATCCACTGTGATCAGTTCCATTATTTGATACACTAAGGATATATTCGCCAGCTTCAACATCAACTGGCATGTAAAGCCATACACCATCTCCATACCTCGGGAACAATTTACTAGCTATTGGACTACCGGCAATTGTCTTCTCATAGGATTTATCCCATTTGTATAGTTTAAATTCTAATTCATGCTCACTGCCTGCCGGTGCAATCCAGTTAGGTGCAAATATCTTAAGAGCTTCAATAGGTGCTGTTGCATTAAATTGAATGTCTATAGTTTCCGTTCCGTTTTCCAAGAAATTCCACGGGGTGCGAGCTGCATCTTTATTATAAAGGTGTACGCTTTTTCCTAAATCTGTAATATCCTTTCCTTCGGGAGTTAATAATATGTATTTTAGGTTTGGACCATCTGTACCATTCGTGATTTTTAAAGTATGTCGACCTTTTGATAAATTAAGTGCATATGGAGTTGAGTTTGTCCATACCCTCCACCCTAGACCATCAACTTTGTTTTCAAGAACGCCTACCTCCGTGCCATCAAGTTCAATAGTATATGAACCTGTGCTGTCAAGCCAGCCAAAGGTAAGGCACATATTATATGTACCTGCGGACTCGACATCGATGGTATAGGTAAAAGTATCTCCAATACGTATACAATCAAAGTATACGTCTCCTATATCATCAGTAGCAATATACAGTTCGTCACCTTCACTATTATCCTTATATTCCGTA
>JAAYLF010000230.1 GCA_012522035.1 Clostridiaceae bacterium | reverse complement strand
TTTTCTTCTCATTCTCTCTACTCCCTTCATACAGTATTCATACTATTCTATGCTTTTTGGCATAAAAAAATCTCCCATAGGGAGACTTATTTTTCTGGAATATATGCTATTGCCTCAATTTCCACCAAAACATCCTTTGGAAGACGGGCAACCTCCACACAGGCTCGTGCAGGTTTGTTTTTGAAATACTCTGCATACACCTCGTTGAAATTGCCAAAGTCATCCATGGACTTAAGGTAGCATGTTGTCTTTAAAACATGTTCAAGACCACTTCCGGCCGCCTTCAACACGTTGGACAGATTCTCAATTGCCTGTCTGGTCTGTTCTTTTATGTCAACTGTATTGTCTGCGGGTATCTGCCCCGAAACAAAGACAATTCCATTAAAAACCTTGAAATGGGAATAGGGCCCCAGCGGCTCGGGTAGCTTCATACAACCTCCTTGAATGCCTGTTCCAGATCTTCTAGGATGTCATCTATATGTTCAATACCTATTGAAAGACGAACAGTGTTTGGTTAGATTCCTATACTCAAAAGCTCCTCTTCACTTAGCTGCGAATGAGTTGTGGATGCAGGATGGATTACCAAGGATTTTGCATCCGCTACATTTGCAAGCAGAGAGAACAGCTTGAGAGATTCAACAAACTTTCTTGCTTCCTTGTCCGTCCCCTTTATTTCAAAAGTAAATATGGAACCTCCACCGTTTGGCAGATACTTTTTGTATAGTTCAAGCTGCTTTCCAGTATCTTGGGAAGGATGATTTACTTTTTCCACCATTAGATGAGTGCTTAGGTACTCAACTACCCTAAGAGCATTCTCCATATGTCTTTCCACTCTCAAAGAAAGAGTTTCAAGGCCTTGCAGGAGAAGAAACGAGTTGAACGGACTTATGCATGCACCGGTATCCCTCATTAATGTGGTCCTAAGTTTGATAATGTATGCTAGATTTCCAACCACATCAGTAAATACAACTCCGTGGTATGAAGGATTTGGTTTTGACAGCCCGGGGAACTTGTCATTCTGAGCCCAGTCAAAATTACCGCTGTCCACCACTACTCCACCTATAACAGTGCCATGTCCTCCAATGAACTTTGTTGCTGAGTGAACTACAATATCGGCACCGTATTCAATTGGGCGGATCAGGTATGGGGTTGCAAAGGTATTGTCTACAATTAGCGGAATACCATTTCTGTGGGCTATCTTTGCAGCATTTTCGATATCTGCAATATCGCTGTTTGGATTGCCCAAGCTCTCCAGGAATATTGCCTTTGTATTCTCCTTGATTGCATTTTCCACCTCTGCCTCATTGTTGATATCAACAAACGTGGTGGTAATTCCACTCTCAGTCAGGGTGTTTGCAAACAGATTGTAGGTTCCTCCGTAAATGGACTTGGAAGACACTATGTGATCCCCTGTTCTCGCAATGTTTTGAATGGAATACGCAATTGCCGCAGAACCGGAAGATGTGGCAAGAGCAGCAACTCCCTTTTCCAAAGCAGCTATTCTCTTTTCAAATACATCTGTAGTCGGATTCATCAACCTGGTATATATGTTTCCTGGTTCGGCCAAAGCAAACCTGCCTGCTGCCTGATCGCAATTCTTGAATACATAAGAAGTAGTTGCGTAAATGGGAACAGCTCTTGCATCGGTTGCGCTATCAGGCTGTTCCTGTCCTGCGTGGATTTGTAATGTTTCGAATTTGTAATTCTTCTCCATAATCATCACTCCCTGTTTATTTCCTATTAAAATAATAGGAATTATATTACCTCATAAAATTCCATATGTCAATACGTTTTATATAATATCTTTTTGAAAATATAAAGAATAAATATGGAAGTATTATGCATATGCTGCTCGTTTTACCAAATATCATATAGAATAATACGACTTAACAAAAAGGGATCGGATAATGATATATACACCCTCACCTTAAGAGTTTAAA
>JAAYLF010000229.1 GCA_012522035.1 Clostridiaceae bacterium | reverse complement strand
TTGCCTATATGGTAAATTTTGTGTTGCTTTCTCATCTTCTTTTTCCTCCTTCTATATGTTATTCTATAACACTTGATATCAGCCCGTAATATCAAAAAAAATTTCCTCTTTCACCATAGCGTACAACGCATGGTAAACCGGTAAATGAAGCTCCTGAACATAAGGCGTGGAATCAGCCGGAACCCTTATAGTTACATCGCACAGCTCTTTCAATCTGCCACCGGCCCTTCCTGTCAGTCCAATTGTTTTAAGACCAAGGACATTAGCCATATATGCCGCGAACACAATATTTGGGGAATTTCCTGAAGTGGTTAACCCTATAAAAACATCTTTAGGTTTTCCGTATCCGAACACCTGCTGAGCAAAAACCAAATCGGCGTCGACATCATTGACAAAGGCAGTAAAGATGGAAGATTGGGAAGTTAAAGCAATGGCCGGTAATGCTCCCTGCAGTTTTTCAGCCAGCACACTTCCAAGTTCGGCATTTCCTTTGATAATAAGTGACTTAACTTTGTCTGAAAGTTCTCTCTGTTTCATAAACCCTTTCATTAGCTCACCAACTATGTGCTCTGCATCTGCAGCACTTCCTCCATTGCCCGCTACCAGTACTTTGTTGCCCTTTTCATAACATGTAACCAAAATATCATAGGCTTTAAGAATATCTTTCCTGCATTCTCCCAAAACAGGATATCTTTTAAGCAAATCTTCAAGTATATCTGTCGGATCGGCCATTTTTACCCACCTCACTTGTTCGACTTTTTGTGCCATCACATATTAATTTACAATCTGAAATTGGCCAGAGCTAAGATCACATTTAATGCGGTCTTTTACGCTATTGCAAATTATGAACTTAACAATTATTTCTAAGACTCCCACAGATATTGATTACAGGTCAATAGCAGCGACAGGCAAAGTTAAGTAATCCCCATTGCCACACACAAACTTGCAATGTCCCCTATTTTTTCTCCCAAGCCTGCCGGCAAAATTTCGCATTTATGATATGAAGATGGCAATGCCTCTTTTCTTAATATTTCTTCAGCAGCGGGTTGAATGTATTCCCTGCACCTGGCAAATATTCCGCCAATTATGATGCGCTCAGGATTCAATATGTCTACCAGTATTGACAGTCCCATTCCCAGGTATCTTCCGCTGGTTTCTAAAATGTGTATTGCAACAGGATCACCTTTTGAAGCGGCCAAGCCCACATCCATAGCCGTAATGCTGTGAGCTTTTTCTTCAGTAGGGCAAAACGTCACGCTTTCCCCACGTTTTAGTCTGGGTATAATTTCATCTCTGGCTAGCAGGGCAATTCCTCCGCCACTGCAAAATCCTTCGAATGAGCCTGCCTTTCCATATCCTACCGGACCATCCGATGCCAGTCTGATATGCCCTACCTCCCCTGCCATATCATTGGTTCCCCTGTAAAGTCGCCCATCCAATATCAAGCCGGCACCCAAGCCAGTCCCAAATGTAAGGAATATCATATTGTTACAGCCCTGACCGGCTCCAAATTTCCATTCTGCAATGGCACAGGCATTTGCATCATTTTCTATAAAAACATCTGTTTGGAATTTGTCCTTTAGTATATTCACTATGGGAATTTCATCCCATCCCGGCAAATTAGGAGGAGAAAGTATGATACCTTTTTTGATATCCAAAGGACCGCCGCAGCTAATCCCAATACTGCATACGCTTTCCACACCAACGGACAGCTCATTCATAATTAAATTGGCTGTCTCAACGATTTTATCTATTACATCATATGGTCCTCCCTGAGCACGGGTGGAAAAAGCATAACGCTTATATATGCTGCCTCGGTAGTCTCCCAGCAAAACAGCACACTTGGTTCCGCCAATATCAATTCCCAATAGATAACCATTCCCCATTAATTATTCCCTTCCTTTCAGCAAAAACAAACACATGACAGGATGATAAAAGGTGACATAAAAAATTTATCTCCACGAATTACCACTATCAAAAGGTTGAGGAAGCAACTCAATTCTTTTCAGCCAGCACTTATACTGTTCCAAGTCAAAAGGCACATATCCGGAAATATAATGATTGCCGTATTCTTCATTGCCAACCCTCCATTTAAGGACAAATAACCTTTTTGCACCCGGTAGCATTCGTATTGCGCCAACTTCCTTGTTCTCGTTTGCTCTTGATACGGTTTCCCCGCTAAGGAGCAGTTCACCTGTTTCACCGTCTTCTACTGAGTATGCTACCACAACCGTATCGTTGCTGTCGTTGCCTAAGACTACTCTATGATTCCAATTCTCCGGCTCATCCATCATAAGACAAATAGGTTGCTGTACCCTTTTGATATAATAATAGGCGAGTTTTTTTACAAAGTAGTAATCCACTACAGCATCGGAAAACTGAGGCCAACAATCCAGAAGATTCCACCAGATAATTCCTGTTCTTCTCCATTTTTTTAGTCTTACCATTTCAATAAAAAATTTCTTTGCCTCAGCCTGGCTAATTTGGGATGCTAACACAAACTCTTCCAGATTATCAGGAACATAACCAAACATGATCTCCACTTGGTCAGCCATGAGCTTATTGCGGTTATAACCTCTCTTCTCGGTCTTTATATAGTCGGTATTATGGGTATC
>JAAYLF010000228.1 GCA_012522035.1 Clostridiaceae bacterium | reverse complement strand
TCTCCTCCCGGGCGTGAGAAAAGAATGTATCTTGCCTTTTCGTTTAATTTAATCGACACTTCCAGTTCAAGTGGTTCTCCCTCATAAACCTGGGTCCAGTTTTGGTTGTCCTCTGACACCGATATGGTATATTCGGTATTGCAGGATTCAAAGTATATTACAATTTCCTTTATGTCGTAAACCTCTCCCAGATCAAGATGCCATGTGAACAAATCATTTGCTTTTCCGTTTCCAGGACTCCATCTTGTAAGCAAGTCGCCATCGACAGCCATGCCGGCTTGAAATTTTTCGCTTCCATTCTCTACAAACTCGGAAGTTGCAGTCTTGCCGAGAGCTAGGTTTTGCCTGCCCTTTTCATCACCGTTTTCGTCATCCTCGTCATACTCATATATCTCAATTTCATATATGCTGCAAAATGCATTAGTACCAATAGTATCAAACTCAAGCTTTACGTACCTGGCTTCAATTCCCCCTAGAGTAAACTCCTCGTACGTATCCTCAGGCTTGAGTCTTGTAGTTACAACCTCCCAATCATCATCGGAATCAAGCTTCTTTGCACAGCTTATACGGTAAGATTTCCCTATGGCCGCCCAATCGATGCAAACCTTTCCCAATGCATATACTTCTCCCAGATCTATCATCAAATAATGATAGGGAAGGTCGGTTGGTGCAAAACCGCTCCATCTGGTCGAATAATCCCCATCCACAGCATTTTCCGGAATGTAATCAAGTTCATGTACATCGGACTCGACCTTTTTGCCCAGTGCCAGGTTCACTCGGGGTTTGGGCGTATCTGTAGGCGCGGGCGTATTGGTCTCTGTCACAGCAGGAGTCAAGGTAGCGTCAGGAGTCTTGTCCCCTTTTTCCTTGTTATTCTGACATGAACACAACAGCATTACCATCATCAATACAAACAATACAATGCGCTTATTCATTTTTAATCCTCCTTTCAAATAACTGCTCTGAGTAAATTATATACCATCCTGTACTATGTACAATCCCCTTTTTGCAGAAAACTTCTCATATCTTGCTCTCTTGCTCAAAATGCTTGCTCGGTACAATTAATTGCAGGTATAATAGGTGTGGGAAGTGGATAACATGTCTGGTTTTCTTTATGAGCGTGTTAATTATGACAAAAACATAAAAATGTTTCTTGCTCCGCTTACTGCTGTGTTTGTAGACATGCATGTTCATGACGAACTGGAGGTTATTTGCGTATTAAAAGGAGACATGCATGTTCTGGTCAACAGTCGAAAATATCATCTGAATCCGGGAGACATTATAATTATCAATGCTTTTGAACCCCACGGCACATTGAAGGGGAAAGAAGACTGCATGCACATGCTGCTGCAGTTTAATCCTTTTGAAATATTCTCAAATATTGATTATCAAAATGGCATGAGATGCATAAGCTACAAGATTGACAAAGACAATACAGCTTATGCTTCTTTGTATCACAACCTCCAGGAGTTGTACAGGGTTTTTGCATCCTCTTCCAACGAGCTTCGGATCAAAGGACACTTAAGCATATTGTATGCTGACATGATTGAGTATCTCGAATGGGAAAGCATCGGAACCAAATCAAAAAAGGAAGAGTCGGATCTTTTGATTTTTCAAAAAGTCATTCAATATATTTGTGACAATTACCATCACCCCATTACTTTGGAACAAATCTCAAAAGTTTCAGGATTTTCTACCTATCATTTTTGCAGATTTTTCAAACGCATGTCCGGTCTTACGTTTATAGAGTATCTGACAAACCTGAGATTGGAAAAGGCAGTTTTCTCCCTATTGACCACCGATAATTCCATTTGCGAAATTTCTTATGAATGCGGTTTTTCATCCATCAAGTCATTTAACAGAGCATTTAAAAACGCTTACGGCATCTCTCCAAGAGAGTACCGCAAGCGTTTTGTCTCAACCCATGTATCTAAAACTTAATCTTCCCATTGGCAGACTCTTGCCAGAGACGTAATAGTCCATAATATCATGGGGTTTTTCTATGTTATCTGCAATTTTAAAATAGAAGCTGTTGTCGTTCTTTCCAAGTCCTATACTTTTTCTTGGTATTTTTACCTGCATGACATTCTCATAAACAGAAAATTCGGCTTCTCCGCATTTCTCGCTTGAGAAATCACTATTCAGTTTTTCCACCGTACTCCTGCCCGTTGTGCCGGCAACACCGTAGTACCTTCCTTGCTTTTTTACATAATTGTCTTCCAGGATGTTCCTGTTAACAACATACTCATAACCTTCCCATCCCTTTTGTGATACATCTCCTGTGCCTATGAATATGTTCATCCAGGTGGATTCTCCCGGTTTGTATGCTGTAATGTAATCCGTTGCACTTATGTAGAAATATATGTATTCCTCATCCTGTGCAACCCTGACTTCAGTTACGTTGTTCCTTGCTGCATCCATTTTGTATCTTATGGAAGGTACGGCACCGAGGAAATCTCTAGGCTCGTTGACTGAACCAACTTCCCTGAACACCGCCTTAACATCTTTCCATTCTGAAAAGTCGTTATCCAGATTGACTGTCACCCTTTCTGATTTGAAAGGAGCGGCATTCTTTACACTTATGCCCTTGTATCTTCTGATATTTGCAGCCAGCTGTATGTAGAAGGCGTCATTGTATCCGCCCTTCATCATTTCCGCATCTCTTGAGAACTCCATATTGGCACAGTCCACAAGAACGTATTCTCCCTCATACTCAAACTTTCCTGCCACCCACTCGTTCCATCCGGTCACAAAAACCATGGGAGGATCCTTTTCTATCGCCACATCCCATGTGCTTTGGAAAAACGTACCCTTGATGGCATTTTCAGATTCATTTTGCTGGGTTGCCACATTCCAGCCTCTGCCCCAGTTCTTTGCCCCTCTTGTTATGGAAAATGACATAGGAAGCTGTGGATGGGACGCAACGCATACATTGATTACCCTGCCTCCATGAACCGGTGCGGGATACGTCCATTCTATCCATGGAAGCGAATCCTCATATACTGGTTTGTCAGGCCACTGGGGACGCATGAAAGTAAAGAAGTTTAGAATCTCCTCTGACAAAGGCTCAAGAAGTCCAAAGTCGGTATTGTCTTCGGGCTTGGTAAATCCCACTATCATGGGTTTTCCATCAAGGTAATACCAGGATTCCTTGAATTTTACCGGCTTGTAATACAAGTCATACAGTTTCCGAATGATATTTAAGGAATAGGCATTTGTGTAGAATGCGACCTTTGGAACATTTTCAAAGCCTTCTTCCACCAGGTTGCAAATTTCTCTCATAATCTGACTCGTTACCACATCATATGTAACCGCATTTGTTACATCAAATACAATGAAGTCAACTCCAGCCCATGTAAGGAGCTTCAGATGCTTGCGTATGACCCAGATATCTGCGGAGTTATAGTATCCGTATAGTGGCTCTCCCCAAAAGTATGCTTCTCCATTGGGTGCAACTTCCGAGTCCTGGCGGAACAGAAGGTCAACACCGTTTTCCATCTTCAGTATCTCTTCCACATTATATATGGTCTTGTAACCATGCTGACCCAAGGTGCAGAAATAGAAGATGCCCACATCGCGCTTGCCTTCCCTGGCAGCTGCAACAGCCTCAAACGTTCTGCCGAACTGGTCTATTCCGACCAAGATGTTGCTGGTGTATCCATTGGCGTAATACACATCAGGATCAAGGTCTGTCAATATTTCATGCTGCTTTCCGCCATTTTTGACAGAACCACTGCCCGTACAACCTGCCAGAAGAGACAACGCTACAAAACAAAATAGTCCTTTAATCGCCCTGACCATATTTACAACCTCCTCAATAGTTGTAAATATATTATACTACATATCACGTGCCAGTTTGTATATCAAATCATAAGCAAAGGTCAATTCTTCAATTGTACAGTGTTTCTGAACAAAATGGGTTGTGCAGAATATCCATCTCTTACCCTTCAGGAGATTGAATACGCGCCTGATCTCGCTTTCCAGTCTTTCATAGTTGCCAAATCCAATTGTGGACTGTACGCAAAGCCCTCCCATAATTGCAAACTTGTCCTGATACTTGTCAAGATACACATCGTATGACATGCCTGCTGTCTCCTGCCAAGGATGTATCACATCAAAGCCAATATCTACAAGTCCGTCCACGATTGGCATAACGCATCCATCCGAGTGAAGAGAGGCAAAACCGCCCTTTGCGTGTACCTTGTCAACAACGTATTTCATGTTGGGGTAGATAAGCTCCCACCAAAGCTTGGGACTGAACATAAGGTCCCTCTGGGATCCCCAGTCGTCAGATATGTGTACCATGTCCACACCCAAATCCAGAACATTTTCAGCAAATCTTGCATTCCACAGACTCTGTCTTCTGTAAAGTTCCTTTATCTCATCCTTGTACAAAAGCAGATAACCAAGGTGGTTTTCAATTCCAAACACCCCGTTATAATTCTCAAAAAAGCCGGGAGTCTGCATGTAGCAGAACCTTCCCTTTTCTTCTTTATAATATTTCAAAGAGTCAACAATACCCTTGTATTCGTCCATATTGTCAGGAGACCGCAAAGGTATATCAAGAAGGATGTCGGGAGTCAGTTC
>JAAYLF010000022.1 GCA_012522035.1 Clostridiaceae bacterium | reverse complement strand
CCATATTATACCACCATTTATTATTTTTTCTTTTGATTATACCACATGGGACATAATCACATGTGGTATAGTAAGACATTATCATATTTTAACGACAAATGCGTAAAAAATGAAAAATGGGTGTTGACAAATAAATATTACATGGTATAATGAACAAGTGCTCAGCACCGCTGAAGCACAAAACCACGGCGGCGTAGCTCAGTGGCTAGAGCACCCGGTTCATACCCGGTAGGTCGTAGGTTCAAATCCCACCGCCGCTACCAGCAAACTTAATATTAATGGCCCCTTGGTCAAGAGGTTAAGACACCGCCCTTTCACGGCGGAGACACGAGTTCGATTCTCGTAGGGGTCACCACAAAATAAGAAGCTCAGAAAGGATATTTTTGAGCTTTTTATGTTATTATTTTGAAAGTGGTGGGAAAATGTCGGATAATGTACATACAAAACCCAAGTTGAAGCCTAGGACAATAGTGTTTAGAATAGTTGTTGCCTTTTTTTCTGTTTTATTGGTAATTGTTTTGGGACTGATGGGAGCATTGAGTATAATTCACTATGGCCCTTCTGAAGCTGCACGCGACTTGCTGGTTCTTTCAGCTATGGAAACGAGTGCAGGTCATTTTCTTGCAACGTGGTTTTTGCCAAGAGAGGAAATTGACAGAATCATTCAAGACAATTCCGTTGTTCCAACAGACGTTGCCACAAATCCCGATCTCATAAAAATTCCTGACTGGAATGATGACGACGATGACGACGATGACGAAGACGATGAAAAGCCCAAATTTGACAAAAACAAAATAGAGATTGTTGATGTATCCGGTAAAACCTACAAAGGGAAGATGATGATTGTATACGATCCTTCAAGGGTTTACGTAGGCACTCCACCAGCCTATGGAAAAGACAAGGAAGGCGTTAGAGTTATTGACATGGCCATTAGGGACAATGCCATTGGTGCTGTCAACGGTGGAGGTTTTGAGGATACAAACGGCAGAGGAAACGGCGGCATCCCCATTGGAATAGTAATATCCAAAGGCAAACTGATGTGGGGTGAAATGGACAAGTATTACGAGGTAATTGGCTTTGACAACAACAATATATTGAATGTTGGGTACATGACACCAAGGCAGGCATTGGAGAAGGGAATAAGGGATGCTGTGACTTTCGGCCCCATTCTTGTAGTCAATGGCGAGCCGTGTGAGATACAAGGAACCGGCGGCGGATACAACCCAAGAACAGCCATAGGCCAGAGGGCGGATGGAGCGGTTCTGCTTCTAGTTGTGGATGGAAGACAGGCAAACAGTCTTGGGGCTACGTATAAGGATTTGATAGACATAATGCTGGATTTTGGAGCAGTGAATGCCGCCAATCTGGACGGAGGATCCTCCTCATATATGGTTTACGAGAATGAAATCATAACTACCAGGGCCAGCCTGTACCAGCCAAGGCGCATGGCAACAGCCATACTGGTTTCAAGAGTGGATGATGAACAGGAGTAAAAGATGAGAAAGATTCCTTTGTTTTACAAAATACTGTTAGTTGTTATTGGTGTTCTTGTTTTCTTCATATGTGCCTCATTGATCTATTTGTGGGACTGGCTCAAGGATTATCAAGAAGGGCTGCCGGTGGGCAGAATGGATGAACTGATAAAGGAAATAAAAGCGGGTGATTTCAATGATTTTGTCAGCCGCTATGATTTCTATATCACCGATTTCGAAGACACTGAAAACGTTGTGGATTATCTTGAAGAGAGCTTCAAGGATGTAAAGAGAATTACTTACAAAAAGATGTACTCCAGAACCGGGGAGAGGTTTTACATATATGCGGATGAGAAAGCGGTATTGACAGTTAATCTGTTGAAAGAAAAAAAGGGTTACAAGGTTTCTCACTTTCTTTTGAACACGGAAATCGGAGTGGACATTAAGGTTCCCAAAGGATTCAAAGTTTACCTTAATGATATTGAGGTGTCAAAAAAGTGGGTGGAAAGTGAGATTGGAAAAGACGATGCCGGATTTGAATACCTCTTCTGCATGCAGGACAAGGAAAAGGTTATTGAGCACTACAATGTATTGGGTTTGCTGAGAGAATGCCATGTAAGGGTTTGTGATTATGAGGGAAATGAAGTACCCCTTGTTCTTGGAGACGAACTGCGCGTCTCATACAAGGAGGTTGCTTTTCTTGTGCCTGAAGGCAGCACGGTTTACATAAATGACAAGAAGGTTGATTCTTCTTTCATTACCGATACTGTCGAGTCCGATGTTGAAGGGGTTGTTCTCAACAAGTATACAGTAAACGGAATAATCCATGATATTGCGTATTGCGTCAAGGATGAGAAGGATAGGGACATGCTTCTTGAGGTAGCGGGAAATACTGTCAGTCTCAAGAAGATAAAGTATTTGGTAGATGCTCCTCATGGTTATGATGTTTTTGTAAATGGCAGCAAGCTTGACGGAAAATATTTGAAGGAAACCGGTGTGGCGGTGGATGAGCTTAAATACATCCCTGACAAATATGTGGACAAACCTGTATATGACAGATATGAGGTAACGGTACTTGGAATAAAGCCTGAAGTGGTTGTAAAAAACAGTGAGGGCTTTGAGGTTGTTACCAAAATGGGAGAAGAAAAAGCAGTAGCCGGATTCCAGGTGCCCAAGAGCATTGCAAAAGAGTACTACCCTATAGTTGAGGAAAGAGCATACATGCACGCAAAGTTTGTTACCAATGACCTGAAGATGTACCAGCTGTCAAAAGTGTTGAAAACGGACACACAGGTTTATGAGGTATACAAGGATCTTGAGACGCAGCAGTGGATGTATACGGATCATATTGGCTATGAGTTCAAGAATGTGAAAATGGGAAATCTGCAGATGTATAATGAGAACTTCATATCCTGCGATATTTCCTTTGATCATATAATTATTAAGACAGAAAAGGAAGTTTTCACATTCCCGTCCAGTTTCACATTCTATCTGGCTTATCTGGATAATGAGTGGTACATAATGGACGTAATTATTAATTCGAGCGCAAATGCTTAAAGAAGGTGTCTAGAAGGTGCACGCATTCTTCAATCATTATTCCT
Source organism: Clostridiaceae bacterium (assembly GCA_012522035.1). GTDB lineage: Bacteria > Bacillota > Clostridia > UBA1212 > DUPL01 > DUPL01. The sequence continues at coordinate 1,529 of JAAYLF010000022.1, read as the reverse complement.
CCGTAAACATATACATCAGGATAAAGAAGATTGACATGCGAGCCTGCGGCACCTTCTTTTTTGTCAAAAGCGCCGAAAAAAACGTTACTGATTCTGGAGGTAAGAATTGCGCCAGCGCACATTGCACAAGGCTCCAGCGTCACATACAAATCGCATCCGGAAAGCCTCCAGTCACCTATATGTTTTGCGGCATCGTAGATGGCATTTATTTCTGCATGACCCAGTGGGTTTTTGTCCCTTTCTCTGGTGTTATGCCCCCTGGCGATTATTATTCCATCCTTTACAATAATGCATCCTACCGGAATGTCGCCTGATTGTTTGCATTTGTGAGCTTCGGCAAGAGCTTCTGACATGAATTTATATAAAAAAAACATATTTTATTTACAACCTTTCCTGTGTTTTGTGGTATACTTTTAAAAGTCACATTCAAGAAACAATCGATTAACAATATAATTATATTTAATTAAAACAAAAAGGCAAATGTGAGGCATATGAAGATAAAAGATACGAACGAAAAATATACTTTGGAAGAACTATATGAGATAATCAAGGTGCTTAGAAGTCCCGAGGGCTGTCCTTGGGACAGGGAGCAGACCCATGAGTCGCTTGTAAAGCCGATGATTGAAGAAGCATATGAGGCAGTTGATGCCATAAACAGCGGCAACAAGGACAAGCTTATAGAGGAACTTGGCGATGTTCTCCTCCAGGTCATATTCCACAGTATTATTGCCGAGGAAAACAGCGAGTTTGGGTTTGAGGATGTTACAGACAGATGTGCAAGAAAAATGATATTCAGGCATACACATGTTTTTGGGGATGTGGTTGCAAATAATCCCAAAGAGGCTCTTGCCAACTGGGAGAAGATGAAGATAAAGGAGAAGGAAATAAGTTCTCTGTATGAAGAGCTTAAGGATATACCAAAGAACCTTCCCGCACTAATGAGGGCTGAAAAGGTGGCAAGAAAGATCAGGAAGGCGGGACATGGAAAGGAGGGACAGAATGTTGAGATAGACTTTTCCGACAGCAAATCAGTAGGCAGGATGCTTTATTCCATATGTGCCATAGCTGAGGAAAAAGGCATTGATCCGTTTCTTGCTCTGACGAATGTGCTGGAGGAAAAGATAGAACAACATAAAGGCTTATGAGACTGGACAAGTTTCTTAAAGTATCAAGAATTATAAAACGGCGCACGGTGGCTAATGAAGCGTGTGATGCAGGCAGGGTGAAAGTAAACGGACAGGTCGCTAAAGCAGGATATAATATTAAAGTGGGCGACATAGTTGAAATAGGCTTTGCCAATGGAAGTACGAAAATTGAGATACTAAAGGTTTCCGAAACCGTCAGAAAAGACGATGTCGGTGAGCTGTACAGGATTATTGAAAATTGACAAGGGAGAGAAGAACATGAGAAAAAGAGTTTTGACATTTTTACTCGCTATTGTAATGGGTGTTGCATTTTTGGCTGGCTGCAGCAATGATAAGGATGGCGACCCTAAACCAACTGCAACTGCTGATCCATCTGAAAATGAT
>JAAYLF010000227.1 GCA_012522035.1 Clostridiaceae bacterium | reverse complement strand
TGATTGCAGATACCAAAAAGTGACCATAAATACACAACATTTTTCTGAAATAAATAAAACCTCAAAAACCCACTAATTACAAGGGTTTATGGAGGTTTTTTTAATTCTAACTGTTAAACTCAAGATATTAATAAAAATTTCATAAAGGGTCAACAGGCAGCGATTTGAAAATTTCTTGTATAAAAATTCCGAATATTGCAATAATAGACCATGTAAAGAAGTTTTACAAAAAATAAATACATTTATGGAGGACGAGATTATATGAAAGCAACAGGAATTGTAAGAAGGATAGATGATCTCGGAAGGGTCGTCATCCCCAAAGAAATACGTAGAAACTTCAGAATCAGAGAAGGAGATCCTCTTGAAATATACACAAATGATGAAGGATTGGTAATCTTAAAAAAATATTCCGCAATGAGCGAGCTTGCTGACTTTGCCTCTCAGTATGCGGAAAGTCTGGCAAAGACATCGGGATACATTACATGTATTACAGACAGGGATTCTGTTATAGCGGTTTCAGGAGCACCAAAAAAAGATTTTCTGGACAAAAGAATTACTCCCGAGCTGGAACGGATAATGGAAGAAAGAATGCCTGTAATAGCGAAGAACAAAAGCGATCGTTCAGTACCCGTTCTTGAAGGAATAAACCATGATCAGTTTACCGCCCAGGTGATTACCCCCATCATTTCACACGGCGACCCCATAGGAGCTATTATCATGCTTACAACTGATTCACAGGCTACCATGGGTGATCTTGAAGCAAAGCTGACTCAAGCTGCTGCAAATGTTATTGGCAGCCAGCTCGAGCAATAAAAATAAAGGAGACCCGAAAATGGTCTCCCCTGCTTTACATATTTATTTGTCATCATCTTCGTCCGTGTTGAACATTATTGTAATGTAATCTTCCACACTCTTTTTGATAATGTCATCGTTTCTTTCTGTAAGCTCATAGGTCTTGTCTGCAAGAAGCTGCTTTGTCTGCTTGTCAAAAGTATCGTTTTTGTACCCTTCCAGTACGGTCTTCTTTACAGCCTCATTCTCAATGGTCTTAATCTCTTCACACATCATGACATGGTAGCCATACTGGGTTTCAATAATCTCTACCACATCGGTAACTTCCGTCTGTTTGAGAGCCCACTCCTTGAACTCCTTTACAAAGTTTGAGTTCTTTGACACATCATACAGACCCAGATTGGAAAGATCAGTGTCATCGGAGTATCCTTTTACAAGCGCGTCAATCTCATGCTCTCCTGATTCAACCAGCCGTTTTACTCTTTCCGCCCTTTCAAGCTTCTTGGCCTTTTCCTCCTCATCCAATGGTTCGCCATCCTCGTCAAGAGTGGATATAAGTATGTGCCTTACAGTGACAACCCTATAGGTCTCCTCATTCTCCTCATAGAATTTCACGAGCTCTTCATCAGAGGGCTTGATTCCTTCCATTACATCCTTTGCATATTTGTTGGCGCACACCTGCTGTACTGCCAGCCTCTTGTAGTCATTGACATTCATGCTGTACATAATCCTCATCATGTCATCCCTTGTTTTCGCGTCATACTCCTCCCCATATACAGAAAGGTAGTAGTTTACAAACTCATTTATGGAATCATACTGCTCCTGCTTTTCCTCATCCGAAAGTTCAAAACCTGCTTTCACACCTTCAAGGTAAGCAATTTTGAACAATGCACAGAGTTCCACGGCTCTTTCAACAGCCTTGTCAAGACGGGAAACACCGTTTTCGTCCTTCTCGTTAAGAAAAGCCAGCATCAGCTCATATGTTTCTTTTTCACTTGCATCATCCGGTATATCCAGGTCGGTATAGTCAACTTCCTTTAATGCGTCATACAAAAAATATTTGAATTCACTGGCATAAATCTCAATACCACCAATTTTTGCAATATACTCTGTTGTTGCGGGTTCATCATTTTCAGATGGATCAGCAGTTGCAGTTGGTTTAGGGTCGCCATCCTTATCATT
>JAAYLF010000226.1 GCA_012522035.1 Clostridiaceae bacterium | reverse complement strand
TTCTCTTTTCCTTCGTTGTGCAGGTCATTCTCATCCTTGGCCACCAGGTTGGCTATTCTCTTCCAATGGGGAATCTTGAATCTTATGGAAGGATAGTAAAGAAGCTCATGCAATCTGTCTGCCGCCCTTCTTGCCCTGTCAAAATAGCCAAGATTTGTGATCTCTATGAGGGTTCTGCCTATGTCACGGGTCCAGACATGGTCGAAATATGAGTTTTCAATGGTGTATGTGCCAAATCCAATATAGCAGCCATAGTTTGCAGTATTCTTTGAGGACGTGTGGGGCATGCCGTCATCGGTTACCTTGTTGTATGCCATGTCCATTATGTTCTTCCTGTATATGTTGGTATATATGTCAGCAAGGCCGTTTCCTTTAAACACAATATCAGGTGCATCAAAGTTCTCAACATTTACAATCTCATCCCTCTCTGGCAATTCGTCTCTGAACTGATAAATTCTTCTTCTGAGCCTGTCAACGGGCTTGTAGTAGTCCTTTCTAAGAAAGAACTCCTGGGTAACGTAATCCCAGTCAGAACTTATTTCGCCTCCTGCCAAAAGCGCAGTAACACCGGACACAACGAAATCAGCTCTTTTTGCTTCTTCCTTGCCAAAATCAATCTTTACAACCCTCTTCTCAGGACGCAGCTTGTACGCAAACACCCATTTTGTTGCCTTTTCGCATGCTTCATCCGTATTCTCCATAAGCCTCAATGATTCTTCAAGGATCTTTCTTGCTTCCGGATCACTTCTAATAGGCTCGTCATATGGGGCGGAAAAATGCAGGATATTCTCATGGGGCTTCGGTTTGAAAAACAGATTGTAGTTCCAGCAGTTGACACCGAATATGACGGAGATCAGTTCCTCAGTCCTGTCATCATATACAACCCTTATGCGCCCTACTCTGTCTCCAAAGAAAAGTCTTGTAGAGTGATCGTAATAGACTTCCTGCTGTCCCCACCATTCACTGCACTGCCATGAATCGGTGGACATGCCAAGGAAAAACAACATCTCACACCTTGCATCAAAATCGATGCTGGAAGGCAGTTTTGCAACGACACCATTTTCCCTCTTCACCGAAAAAGGAATACCTCTTACCTCAAGTTTTTCGTTAAGGCTCTCGTTTTCATAAATATGAAACATTGAATCAACCTCCATTTTCTTCTTTATTGATTTTTACCTCTATTACATCACTTTCACCAAAACCGTTACCAAGCTGCAGATACAGTTTATCTCCCTCAAAGTCCGATATATCTATCCAACTGCTGATATTTAAATAAATCCACTCAGATTCTGACATATCGCCTTTTGATGAAATTCTGTATTTCGTAGGATAGTTGTCCAGGGGAACCTTTATCAAATTCCCGGATACTTCAGCATTCTTCAATTGAACCGGATTCTTTTCCCAATCATTCAAATCATACAGATTCTCCCTTACATTATCAAAGATCAAAAATCCCAAATCCTCATTGGGTTCAATATGGGTACTCTCATACAAACCCACACCTTCCTGAGGCTCATCCAGCCATGCAATGGCATAATTGAATCTGTTCACCAGCAGCGCCTTTGGCTTTAACTCTTTTACTTTCCATATCGTCCTTTCAAAGGTGGTTTTACCATCTATAATCTTGTTCATAGGATCCCATTCTGTACCGCTTTTGTGTACAGATGCCCATGCAATCATCTGCTCGGGCTTTTTGTCCAGTCCTTTGGCATAATAGGCCCTGTACAAACCCTTGTCTGCATTGCTTGGGTCCAGCTCATTCTCTACAAACAACCAGGTTCCAAAAGGAACAGATACATTGTCGCCTTCTATGGTTCCAATACTTCCTAAGTATCCGTTGCTCCATCTGATGTTAAACCTGTCGTCAGAAAAGGAAGGGCCTGCTTCCACAAATTTGCTTAGCACACTGTGATCGGCAAAGATCTGCAGAAACGGCTTTTTTGCATTCTCCGTGCCATCATTAAAGGTGTACCATACATCCTTGTACTTGGAATAAAGTTCATATACGTCATCCAAAACATCTCTCAGCTTGTCATAGTCCTCACCAAACAACCTTGCAACCAAATACACCTTTGGCACATCAAAATCATCACATTTTTGAGCCGTATCCAGCAGTACCTCGGTGTTGTCATAAACACCTTTGGTGTATTTGAGCCAGCCTGCATCCTGGGCAGTCCTGTAGCTTGTGTAGTTGGTCCAGTCCGCCGCAATCACATTGCAGCCAAGCGCACTAATCCAATATAGATGCTGCCTGGCTGTCTCGGGCTTTCTCTGATCGTAGAGACCAAGCAGTGGAGTTGTAGTCCTGAAGCACCCCTTTGTTCTTGGCATATCAGGATGTTGCGGATTCAAAAACCACCATCCTCGCTCTGGTCTGTCATTTGACAAAGGACTTATATCAATGTCATACCATATTATCATATCCATTTTTCGTGTCTCCTCCGTTCTTTGCCTCAAAAAATTATCGTTTTTAACATCCTCCGCAGTATGTAGATAAACAAGACCAGCAGCGGCAGCAACCATTGCCACCAGGCATACAGGAGCCAGGATTTTGAAAACCTTTCCAAGCTCCTTTCTTTTAACAAACAAAACCACAATCATTGCCAGCAAACTAAAAGCAAATATGTACAAGGCCATAGTCAAACCCATATCCTACCTCCATCTCATCAAGTAGCTGCCTTAATTATCCCATCAAACATGAACAAACAAAATATACAATCCATACCTAATAATATACAAATTCAACCACTACTTTGTCATTTATCTAGTTATTATATATTGTAAACTCTGTCAACCATTTTAAAAAACTGTTTAAATGAACTTCAAACATTCCAAACAGTATTGACAATTGTTAGTAAAAGGAATAGAATACAGGTGAAATTTGATGAGGAGGTCATTTTATGTATTGTACAAATTGCGGGCAGCAAATGAATGAAAACCAAGCGATTTGCTTAGGATGCGGAGTTCAGAAAAGAGCATCCAAGAATTATTGTGAAAACTGTGGCGCGCAGACCAATCCCAATGCCGTTATTTGCACAAATTGTGGAGTTTCACTCCAAGGCGGAAATGGAGCGAACGCTGCACCAGGTACTTACCTGAACGGACAGGACAAAACACTAATAGCAATTATCTGCTTCTTCCTGGGTGGACTTGGCATACATAATTTCATGCTGGGAGAAACAAAGAAAGGCGTATTCAAGATTATTATGGCCTTCGTATGTGGTATCAGCGCCATCTTTGCATTAATTGATTTTATCAAGATCCTCACTAACACATACGTTGTAGATCCTGACAAACTAATCTAATTCAATCTTTTTAGACTGCAGCCTAAACCATTACATTCTCATGAATGCAATGGTTTTATTTTTTTGTACTATAATTCCCTTGGGTGATAATATGATTAAGATAGACAAATCCTTCTTTGATATAAGGACGGACAGAAAGAATACAAACTCGGTAAAATATGATATGAAACCAAAAAGGAATGCACCAGAAAACCTCATCCCCATGTGGGTTGCAGATATGGACTTCAAGGTACCTCCCCAAGTGGAAGAAGAACTGGTAAATGCAGCCCGGCACGGAATCTTTGGCTACTCATATACCGATGAGGAGTATGACTCATTGGTTGTATCCTGGTATAAAACACGCTTTGGCTGGGATATAAAGCCGGAGTGGATACTAAAAACCCCAGGAGTCATGTTTGCCATTGGGAGCACAATCCGCGCATTGACAGACAAAAACGACAGCATACTGATCTTCGAACCGGTATACTATCCTTTTGCAAGAATAACTTTGGGCAACAACAGAAATCTTGTTGTTTCCAATTTGAAACTTGAGAACCACCGGTATGTTATAGATTTCCAAGACTTTGAAGACAAGGTTGCAAGACATAAAGTTAAACTACTTCTTCTATGCTCACCCCACAATCCTGTTGGGCGTGTCTGGACAAAGGAGGAGCTGCTTGAGATTGCAAGAATATGCTTGAAATATGGAGTAGTAATCGTCTCGGATGAGATACACTCAGACTTTGTGTACAAAGGATACCGCCACATTCCGATAGCTTCACTGTCGGAAGAAATTTCAAACAGTACAATAACCTGTACCTCTCCTTCAAAGACTTTCAATATTGCCGGTTTGCAGGTTTCCAACATAGTTATAGATAACCTGGATCTTAGAAGAAAGGTATGGAAGGCATGCCTTCAAACAGGCTATTCTTCTCTAAACACCATGGCCATATGTGCCACAAAGGCCGCATACAAGCACGGCCACTTGTGGCTGGATAAACTGATGGACTATCTGGAGGATAATGTCTGCCTAACGCAAAATGTTCTTGGCAAAAAACGAGATATAGCACTAATCAGACCTGAGGCCACCTATCTTGTGTGGCTTGACTTAAGAAACATGAACCTTGACAAGGACGGGCTTGATGCCTTTTTTGTCGACACTCTTGGATTGTGGCTGAGCAACGGAAGCATTTTTGGTGAGAGTGGAACTGGTTTTATGCGCATGGACATTGCAACCCAAAAGAGCATACTTGAAGAAGCCTTGCACAGAATAGACATGGCAGTACACTAAAAATCGATTAACACATAGCCATATCAAGCCGCTTGCGTTTAACAAAATAGATGTATTAATATACAAAACCGACCTATTGAGCACTTTTTTATTGTCTTCCTTTTTGATTGTATGTAGAATATACATAGTTGAGCGGCTCTTTTGGAGGTGAATAATATGCTTAAGATTAACTACGTAGGCAGACTGTTTGAGAACACTTTTAAAGTTGAAAAACACACCCATTCTACCTGGGAAGTTGTTTACTACACCTCTGGAAAGGGTTATGTTGAAATTGGAGGAGAGAAAATTCCATTTGCAGAAAACGACATTTTTGTTATTCCTCCCAACGTACCCCATACCGATTATGCCAAGGACGGTTTCCGAAACTATCATTACAACCTCTCTGAATTTGAGTATAATCGATCCGGATACATTAAATTCAGGGATGATGAAAACAAAAACTTTTTGAGAATGATAACACAGCTGCACTATGAGTTCCATTTAAGAAGGAACAATTGGACAAACATAGTAAACAGCATATGCGACGTTTTGACTCAATACATGATCTCTTTTACAGAAAGCTTCAACAAGAACGAATACGTTGAAAAGGTTATAAATGACATAATATACAACTTTTCTGACCCGGATTTTGATATTAATGAAGCCTTGGACAAAACTCATCTAAACAGGGACTATTTCAGACGCTTGTTTGTTAAGCATACCGGAAAGACTCCTCTCCAGTTCCTTACCTCAAAACGAATAACCTTTGCAAAACAGCTTTTGTCCACCCAAAAGCAAACAGACATGCAGATATGTGAAATTGCATGGAGGTGCGGTTTTTCCAACTGCTACTATTTCTCGAGGGTATTCAAAAAGGGAACTGGAATGAGCCCAAAGGCCTGGGCAGACAGCTATGCCAACGAGAAAAACATAGACATAGAATACAATGAGCCCATTCCAACCAGATATCTTACGCCACAGTAGCATTTAAAGAAGATTTATAGCATAAATGCCTGCACCAATATCAGCATTGTTGGCGATAAACCGTATTTCCTTAAGGCTGCTTTCTTTGCCGGTGTCTATTTCAATCATGTTAAACACCGTATTGCATACTTCCACAGCCTTGTATTTGCACCAGTAGTCTCTTTCCGGGTAGATATAGGGTCTTGAATTTGGATAGTCTCCATCTTCAGTGGTATAAGGCATGTTGGGTACTGCTCCCCTTTTTGTGCCATTTACATAAGTGGCAAATCCAGCTATTACACTATTGCCAAATCCCATGTCAATCTCACCAGGAAACGCCAGTTCTTTTACATATACCGGCCTTACAAAAGAATCTTTTTTCTCCAGCTCCAATTCTACCGTAAAGGGTACTCCAAACACATTGTGGTTGTCTATGAAAGCACTGAAAAGAACATACACCTTTTTTGCCTTCATGCCATCAAGAGGTATTCGTACAATCCTGTGTTTGTCAAAGCTAACAGGTATGAATCCTCCGGAAAGCCTGAAGGGTACTCCATCAATCACTTCCACAGAATCAACTGTCTCAAACAAATCCTTCATGAAATTGTCCGGTCCCTGCATCATGTGACCGTGGGATTGGAACAAACCGATTTCCTTCCAGTAATTCATGGGTTTTATCATTTCCTTGTCAAGTTCCACGTGTTTAACCTCTGCCCTGACTTCAGCAAAAACTTCAATATCCGCAGATTTGTCCCCTACCATGATTCTTGCATTGTTCACGCCAGGAGTTATCTCCTTTTTAATGCTGTCAACATCAAACACAATCCGCTTCATGCTTCTTGCTTCCACATGGCACTCTGCGTCAAATGCCTTGAAGAAAAGTACAAGTTTTGCCTTTCCAGACAGAGTTTTTTTCATGTTGTTGTATACATCCACAAAAATCCTGCCATCTTCATATCTTGCACTAAATATTACATCCTTCATTAGTACGAGTTTTACAGGAAGATCAAAGACAATATCGTCTTTTTTAACCTTCAGCACAAATACTCTTCTTGCAAAATTTACAAGGCCAAAGTATCCAAATTTCTCGTAGTCATCAAGTAATGTGTCTTTTACAGTAACTTTCAGCTCTTTCCTGTCAAACTGCACCCTGCTGAAAATTCCACACCTGTCATCAATGCCCAGGATATCCAAACCTGAAACACCAATGTCAAAGGTATCTCCCACAGCAATATTCTTGGGACTTTTTATACTGAAGGGAATTTTTGCATACTCTATCTCAACCTTGAACTCCTTTTCATTCCCCATATCAAAAGAAGCTTCAAAGAAACCACAGCGCGTTCTGGTTGATACATCCACTTCCCTGCCATTAACAATGGCCTTGATATTCTCATACGGCGGAAGCAGTATTCTGAATACTTTTTCGGTGTCATTTTCCACTTTGATTTTGGCAGCAAGTCTGCCATCCTTTCGTTCGTAAATCACATGGATGTTTGGAAGCTTGAGCTCAGCCTTGCCCCAATTTTCTGGTATGCATGGGGATATGAAGGTCTTGTTTGCTATCAAATCCATGTTGATTCCGAATATTGACTCTATCATTTCCTGCGCCCACACAGCCGCTGAAGGCGAGAAGTAGGCAAATCTTTTTTCGTTGGCAGTCTCAGGCCAGGACCCTCTTTGATACTCTCCACATACTCTTTTTGCTATAAACTCCAAAGGCTTAATGGCGCTGTCTGCCATGCCCAGCTTGCTGTATGCTTTGGTGGCAAAAGGCTGCATGTTTGAGCCACACTGCATTCCCCAGGTAGGCACGAAAGAATATGCATGGTCGCCAAAGTGGTTGGTCTGATAAACCTCTCCTTCAGGGCCTGTAAGTCTGTGCTCCAAATGGTCAATGGAAGATACCATATCAAAGTCATCCAGCTGATCATAAATGATTGGATAGATTATACCGTGATAGGTGGTTTCAAGATACTTTTTGCCTACAACATCCTCATACCAGGCGTATCTTCCCAAATCCTGAAGCCAGATTCTCTTTTTCATCTTTTCAACAACATAATCGGACAATCTTCTATACTTTTCAGCTTCCTCCGTTTTGCCCAACAGCCCCTTCACAACGGACATTGTCTTCAGCATCTCTGCACCGCAGCTGCCAGGTGCCGCACCTTTTCCAGGAGTGGACTCAAAGTCCTCCTGATTTCCAATCTGGGTCCCCCAACCTATAATACCGCTGAAGGTAGGATCATACTCGTCAAAAGTCTGTTTGATAACCCTGTCCATATATGGTTCGACTTCACGTGCAAATTCCATATCCAGAGTCATTTTCAGATAATGTTCCACTTCCCTGAAGAAAAACTGGTTGTTGCCGCCCCAGTCCCTTCTGCCTTTTCCTGTAGTGCACATATCGGGAATGGCTCCATTTTCAAAAACATTCTTCATCTGGGCTCTAAGAACCGTCTTGGTTCTTTCAGGCCTTCCGTACCATTCCTCCGCTGCCGTGTGCTCCATATGCCACATGGTTGGCCAGTGATGGATGCTTTCAATCCAGCCATAGGGATAAAGATACGAGTACTCCACATTCAAAAGGGCATGGGCAAAGGCTTCATCCAGTTCCGGGTTTGGAGTTTTTATATATATGCTGCTTAAAAGCCCTTCGTAGTAATTCTGCGCCTTTTTAAATTCCTCATCCGGATCCAGCTTTGAAAGCTCAAGAGCCCTGTCCTTGTCCTTTGAAAATGAAACAACTACTTTAAGCTCATTGGAAAAACCTTTACCAATTATGTAGCTGCCTTCTCCTTTTAGCTTTCTCTCATACTCCATATTGCCTCTTACACAGGTTATTTCATCCCTCTCCTGCCTGGTTATTACCACCACGCCGTCTTCCACAACCGCATTGCCTTTTTCACAGTCAATCTCAGGCCCCATCATGTCCTTGTTGGGTGAAAAGTGCATAAAGGATATGTTGCCATTGCCGAATTTCAGCCATGCTTTTTTGTCACCATGGCATTTGATTTTAATAAGGCAGGCACCTTCCGCCTTTTCCGTGTCTCTGCCAACAAGAAGAGGATAAATACCCGTTTCTACCTTCATGCCGTCTTTGGTATGGCATGTTCCAAACAATCCCCCAGGCACGTTGTAGCAGGTGGTTGAATCATCGCATTCGTCATAGGTCAGCCAAACAGGGTGCTCTTCACCCACGCCCACAACAAACTTTGCCAGAATCAAATGATTGGCACCCCTGTGCTCATTACTGTCAAATGTCATGTAAGCCATCTTGGGGTATGCCTGCCTCATAAATACAATACTTCTTTGAAAGGCACTCGCTCTTTCATCAAGCAATTCCAATGAAGGTGTTACATCGTCAGAAACTCTAGCCACTGTTAATCTCCTTTGCATTTTTTGTCAATTGTTTCTTGCAGCCTATTAAGCTGTCATATACTCCTCGACTTATTCTATCAATCACAATATATTTTAAAATAGACTGAACAGACGTGTATTTGCACAAAACAACAAGGATACCTGTTTTGGGCATCCTCGCTGCGTTTGAATTATTATGCCTAAGGTCATGGTCAGTATATCAGGGTTTATGCCCCATATTATACCATGCACCAAGATGTTAATTTTGCATTAACAGACATTTATTTGCACAAAGAAAATTTTGTACAAATTTATGTCAGAATTATTCATTCATGCCGTATTTTACATCAAATATAATATCCATACTATAATGAACTGGTTGTGATGGAAATGAAAAGATTAATACTGCTGATAATCATGTGTTTTTGCTTATGCTTGAAAACAAATTCCGAATCCAGTGATACAACATGGGCTTGCTTGCCTTTTGAGGGAGAGGCATCCTACGACTTTCTCTATGTAATAGGCGGCTATCACTCCATTGACAGCGGTTCTCCTTTCCCCTGGGGTGCTGTAAACATTGAAGACATCAGGTTTATAGGTGACAAAATGGGCGACCTCGTTATAGAATACACAGACGGTGGCAAGGATGAAATACCCCTTGTTTTTGGATACACCATGTGGTACAAGGTGTACTGGACAAATTACAAAGAACCTTTTGCATCAAACAAAGAACTTTTGAACCTCTTAAAGTCAACGCTTCACTTGAACGAAGCCGCAGAAGGCGGCAGCACTTACACTTTCAGAGTCAGAATGGATTCTGGCAAAACCATAAAAAGAATCACACTAAAGGATAATCCAAACAAAAATGGCACTCCGGCAATTGACGGACTGTATTTTGTAAAGGGTACACCTCCAAAAAAGCTTGACGGCGGTCAAATCAGTGTTCTGGAAAGAGGAAGTTTCTTTGATTCACACACAATTGATATAAACGATCCGTATCCGGATACAATCAAGGAAGCCTTGGACAAACTAAAAAGTGCAGTGACAGTAAAAAAGGAAGAACTGAAGGACGTATAGCAATATACTTTTCCAAACGGTTACTCTGGAACGAGGGTGCTGTTTTCAGGCAATGAGTTTGCCCTTGCTGCAAGCAACATTTTCAATTACAATCTGGAGGAACTAATAAAAAGGGTGGGACCAGACGGATTTCTTCACGAATCCTCGGAAGAAAACTACAATTATTCCTATGATGGATTCGGTACATATTCATATTCAAAAAAAGGCAGCTATTACAATTTCTTCTACTCCCGAAACAAGGCAGTTTTTCTTCTCAACCATTACGGAGAAAGAAAGCTTGCAAAGAAAGTCATGGATTATGCAAACAACGCCCTTATGTACTTCAAACACAACAAGCTGCAAATAAACGGAATAGACATTCCCGGCCATTGGACAATTCATGTAAACAATCCCATGGCTTATGCCAGCGGCAGCTATCCAACCCAGTATACTAGAGAGAGATTTGGGGACGACTACAAAAACATTGGAAATTCAGAAAACGATGGCCACGGCATGATGATGCTATCCATGTACAATACATGGAAGAATACAGGAAAAAGCATCGAATGGATACATGAGCATTTTGAATATATCAAGGAAGCAGCCAGCTGGATAGTATGGAACTTTGAACATCCTACCCTTTCCTTCATTAAGGATGACGTTCTCTATTCCGAATCGGAAGGAGCCAACTGGAAAGGACATTCCCTCTACTGCAACATGCCCTGCTACTACGGTCTGAAGGCGTATGCAGATATGGCAAAAGCGGCAGGATACGAAAAAGAAGCCGAAGAATGGTATTCCTATGCTGACAGGTTGAAAAAAGGGATCCTCAACAAGTTTGTAACAGAAGATGGTGTCTGGGACACATCCAAGGATGGTTATCCAAGAGATCCTGTACTATTTACAATGATGTACTATTACGGCTTTGACACTGAGGACATGAACAAGGATTTTCTTGAAATATCCTTGAAAACATACAAGCGGGATATTAACAACGTGCTTGAATGCGGAGGATACTATGCCGCCTATGGTACAGGCTACGACCATGGCGTAATAACCCAGAACGCTCTTCTCACAGACAACATGAAGGATGCAGCGCAGCTTTTGGAGAACCTTTCGCTGGTGTGCTATTCACCCAAACACCCAAATCCCTTTTCCGTACCCGAATGCTATGCAGTGGATGCGAAATTGAACATCGTCAGAAGGCAAGGAGATCTTGGCAATCTCATTCAAATGTCAGAAGTGCTTGTAGCTTACAATCTTGTCATTGGTGTTTCTCCTTTTGATTCTGAATCAAAAACTCTTAAAATACTTCTAACGCTTCCAGAGGGCTGGAGCATGGAAATACACGATTTCCCTATAGAAAATACTCAAGGCAGTCTGAATCTCAAATCCAGCATTCATTCAGTGGAATTAAGTTTCAACAACATCAATGCAGATATTAAGGAAATCAGATACAGGCTCGGACCCTTTCCCCAGGGCACAAAAAAGATTCAAGTTGTGGTAAACGGCAAAAAGACAACCCTTGACACCTTCAAATCAGGCGACAGCTCCTGGGCATGGCTTTCTCTCAACCCGGAAGAAAGAGCATTTTCAATCAGTATATCCAATACCGGTAAAAAAAGTGTGCTTGACAACAATGCGGTTGCCATAAGTATTCCCTTGGCATTAACTGCAGTTGTCTTGTCCTTTCTAGCCATATATTTAAAGCTGAATTTAAAGGGAGGGAAAAAAGTGAGTAAAAAACTTTTTTGTATTGTACTGGTCTGTGCATTGTTAATCTTGAACCAAATGACAGTTTTATCTGCACAGAAATACAATGTGGCCCAGCTGGATGGCTGTGAATATTCAGCTTCATCCACTTTCTTTGAGAACATGAATCTGCCTCCGGAAGCCTTTGATGGTCTTCATCATACAAAATGGGGAAGCCGGCCCTTGAGTGCACGGAAGAACCAAAAGATGTGGACGAGTGGATTCAGGTAACTTTTTCGGAACCGGTGGTTATCGATGAAGTCTATGTCTCTCAGGATATTCAGTGGTCAAATATTTCCGAGTTTAAAATTCTGGTTTTGGAAGAAAAGGAATGGAAGGAGGTATACACTGCACAATATGAAGATCAATTCAGCAGTGATACTATTGAACTTGACGAACCTGTAACAGCAAAAGCTTTCAGAATTCATGTTACAAAAGTTATACCCTTTACATCATCTGCAGACTTTTTCGAAATTGAAGTATATGGAATGACATTGGAAGAAGCAAACGCCACTCCTTCACCTACTCCTGAGCCTACTCCGGAACCTACAGAAGCACCCAAAACCCAGAGGCCTGCAGAAACATCTCCACCGGTCACAAAGGATAGCGGCAATAACGTAGTGTACGTGGTATGGGCAATTTGCATCGCAGTCATAATCGCTACTGTCATTGCAACAGTGCTGGCAATTAAAAAGAACAAAAAGAGGATGAACGATTCAAAGAAGCCGCATAAGTTTGCGGCTTCTTTTAATTCTGTCCGTAATATGCATCTTTTCCATGCTTTCTTAAATAATGCTTGTCAAGAAGTTCCTGCTTTACCGGCTCCTTGTTTCCAAGACTCATTGTGTGATATGCCATCATTGCAAGTTCTTCAAGCACAACTGCGTTATGAACCGCATTTTCACCATCCGTACCCCAAACAAAAGGACCGTGATTTTTGACAAGTACACCAGGCATGTACATTGGGTTTTTATCCTTAAATGTCTCCACAATCACCAGACCTGTGTTCTTTTCATATTCCTTCTCTATTTCCTCTTTCCTCATTTCCCTTGTACAGGGTATCGTGCCGTAAAAATAGTCTGCATGAGTAGTTCCCAAAGCAGGTATGCCAACTCCTGCCTGAGCAAATATGGTTGCCCACTTGGAATGGGTGTGGCACACTCCCCCCACTCCCTCAAAACTTTTATATATCTCAATATGGGTTGGAAGATCCGATGACGGCTTCAGATCACCGGAAATCTTGTTGCCCTCCATATCCACTACCACGATATCGTCTTCCTTCATTTTCTCATAGGGAACGCCTGATGGTTTTATGGCTATATGGCCTTTGGCCCTGTCAATTATGGATACATTCCCCCAGGTAAAGATTATGAGATTGTGTTTAGGAAGAAGCATGTTTGCATAAAAAGCCTTTTCCTTAAGTTCTTTCAAAGTCACTTAAACTCCCACCTTTCCAAGCGCATCCAACACCTTGACATATCTTTCATATTTCTCATCAAAAACAGATTAGTATTCGATTCTTGGCTCAAATCTTCTCTTTATGGACACCATTTTGTCAGCAGCTTCCTGATAATCCCTGTATACACCTGCTTGTACTCCCGCAGCCATGCAGGCACCAAGAGCACCGAGCTCTTTTGCATCTACAACTTCACAAGGAATGCCAAGGCAATCCGCAAACATCTGCATCCATACATCGGAATTTGTGCTTCCACCGGATATCCTTATGGTTTTGGGTTTTTTCCTGTATCTAAGAAGATTCTCCACATGCATTCTGTGAGAAAATACCACACCTTCATATACCGAACGCAATATATCCCCCCTTGCATGTCCGAGGTTAAGCCCTACAAAGGACGCATTGTTCACATTCCTTGCATTGGTGCCATACAGAAAGGGATAGAACAAAATGTCGTTAAAAGGAGCTTCGTCAACCAGTTTGTCGCATTCCTTGTACGACATGTGGGTTTGGAAGTTGTTTATGTACCAGTCAAGGTTGCCTGCAGATGTCGGACTTGACTCTTCTATTAGATAGTATCCAGGAACTGCAAACAAAGAGTTCTTGGTGGATAAATTCCCTGGAACCGGTTCTTCTGACACGTACTCGTTAATGCTCCATGTACCCGTAATTACAGCAATCATTTCAGGGTCAAGCACATTCATTCCTACAGCGCACGCATCTATGTCAAACATGCCACCGCATACAGGCGTACCTTCTGCAAGACCGGTAAAAGATGCAGCCTCCTTGGTGACATATCCGCAAAGATCATGGGAATAACACAGCTTTGGCATGCAGTCATACATCTCTTCTATTCCGAACAAAGAAAAGAGTTCTTTTGAAAACTCCACTTTCTTCAAGTCCATAAGGGAGGTACCTGAATAGTCGGTAACTTCCGCCATAGGCTCGCCAGTCAGCATGAAGCGGATATAGTCTTTGGCTTCAAATACCCACTGGATGCTGTCATAAACATCTCTTTCATATTTTTTCAACCATGCAAGAAGAGCTGCAGGCTGGCATTCAATAACCGTCTGCAGTGAAATCTCAGAAGCTTTTTCACTAACTCCGTTTTCTTCCCACTCCATTACAATATCCAAAGCTCTTCTGTCTGTGGATGCGATAGCCTTGTATGCAGGCTTTCCATCCTTGCCCCAAGGATAAAGCCCCTTGCCATGACCCGAACAGCCTACGCTCTTTATATCTTTAGGGTCAATGTTTGCTTTCTGAATTGTTTCACGGATACATTTTGCAGTTATCTCCCACATCAAGTTCATATCCCTGTCATTGTACACATTCTTCGATACATTGACAGGGGTATTCAAACTATGTGAACTTATTTCCTTCCCTTTGTAGTCAAATACAACGGCTTTTGTCATTGTACCGCCAATGTCAACACCCAACAAATACATAAACTTACCCCTCCTGCAAAAAAGGTTCCAAGAATGAATAAGCGTATTTCATTTCGCTTAAGTAATCCCTCTTCTCATCATGCCAGAACTCGGCAGTGTACATGTTCACGCCTTGTTTTTTCAGTTCTTTAATGGCGCTGGCAAAATCCACATGACCCTCGCCAAACCTCATGTTTCTGAAAACCTTTGGCTTTGTCTCCTTCAAATGAGCGGCAACAATGTGACCTTTCCCACATTTTATATCATAAACCGCATCTTCTGCACCATTTGTCACATTGCCAATGTCCGGATACACCTGAAGATACGGGCTGTCCACAAGTTTTACGTATTCCATGGCCTTTTCTATGGTATTCATGAAGTCATTTTCCATGGTTTCAAAAGCCAGGATTACTCCATATTTTGAAGCATACTCTACAGACCTGATTACATTTTCCGTGAAGTACTTTTTTGAATCGGGACTTGAGGTTTCGTTGTAGTACACATCATAACCTGCGAGCTGGATTATCCTGATGCCCACCTTGTCAGAAAACTCTATGGCCTTTTTCATGATTTCCATGGACTTGTCCCTGATTTCCCTAAAGTGACTTCCGAGTGGAAACCTCCTATGGCCGCTTAGACACATGGTCCTTATGGTGACGCCCGTTTTCCTCTGAAGGTCAACAAGATGATCAGCAAACCCGTCCCCCTCGTAAAGCCTTGCAAGCTTCTTGTCTGTTTCATCAATGCTAATCTCTACCCTGTCGAAGCCTGCCAGCTTTGCGCTGGTCAGCTTCTTTTCCCAGGATAGAGATTCCGGCATTGCCTTTTCATATACTCCCAAGGAAAATTTCATTTTTTATCCCCGTTCTTTTCCATATATGGGTAGTGTTTAAGCATTACCAAGGGTTCAAACTTGCTCTCGTTCTTGATCCTTACACCCTTTGAAGCGGCATCGTAGGATACGAAGAATTCGTCCTCGCTAAGCTGGCCAAACCTGAGCATCGAAGGAGTGCTGCACTTGTGATGGCCGAAGTATCCGTAGCCCTGGACAAGTATTGCACCATACGCCGTCTCGTCTTTTATAACTGCTTCGCGTCCAGGCTTGATGGTCAGTTCCTTTGCCTCGATGTATTCGTTTCCGTAAACTATCAGTTTCTCCGTATAGTCTTCATTGTCTTCAAGCACAATTGGAGCACGGAAGTATTTCTTTTTGTAATATGGGTCCACATTCTTCTCCCAGTCCAATAATGACAGTACATAGTCCACATCCCCCATCTTGTCTTCTGGACAGTTCTCATAAAGGAAGGAAGAATCGTAAATCTCTCCGTCAGTTATATTCTCATACACGCTGTTAACATCCGAATTCCACTGTGGTTCATAAGTGAGATATGAGCCTGGTGCATGCAGAACTCCTGGTGGTGTATACCAGCCGGTTCCAAGCTCTATTCTGTATGCCCTTGAAAGCTCGGTTATCCTGATATCCTCATTTTCATAGTTAAGAAGCCTTTCCCTTACCTCTTCCTTTGAAACGGAAGGATTCAGACCAAAGTATGTATGTGGGAATTTGCCGGGATAGTTGTTGTACTGGGGCGGATAGTAGTAGGCCTCGGGCTTTCCAAGCTTGCCAACCCTTGCAGCAGACTCAAAATCCAGATGCAGGTGGTGGAAAAGCGGTCCTTCATAGTCAAAGAACTTTGAATACATTGGCCATGTACCAAACTTGTTATACAGATCCTTGCCCAGGATATCTTCTTTCAATGTATCAACAAAATCCTTGAACAGTATCTTGTTTTCCACATTGTTATCGATATTTACATAGCTCATGCCCTCATCAGGTGCCGCCAGTTCTCCATTCATTGCAGTTATTACCGAACTGAACCACCTCTCCTTTATGGAGCCTCTTTTTGTTCCAAGAGCGTAGTAGTCATGGGGATGCAGCCTAAGTCTTCTGCCTGCATTTCCAAACCTTCTTGGAACAAATATGGGTACCATGTTGAGAATCCCGTTATTCTCTTCAAAATATCTGACAATAGTATTCTCTTTCATCATATCACTCTCCTCAGATTATTCTATCAATCATGCATATCCATAAAAATATACTGGACAGACGTTTATTTGCACAAAACTATACAGAAATATATCAGTACCACCTGGCTGCCTATAGCTTAATTGGCATTTGCTTGAAAATACAAGCGGCAATTTCTTTATATTATAATTACAAAAATTTTAACTTTTTACTACCAATTTTAATTTTCAAATTGTTTTTGTGCAAAAATATGTCGGTTTTATATATTTGTTCCGACCTAATATTAAATAAACTTGATTTAAGAACAACATATCGAGGTGAAAAAATGACAGAAAGAGAAAGGTTTATCAACTGTGTTATAGGGAAGGAAATCGACAGAACACCTCTGGTCTTCTATTTCGGTCCCTGGGGCGAAACAGTTGAAAGATGGAGGAAGGAAGGCATAGACAATCCAAACGCCTTTCAAGACAACTTTGATTTGGACAAACCTCCAATAATGGTCAACGGATATGTACAAATGTATTACTATCCTCCCTTTAAAACCGAGATTCTGGAAAGAAAGGGCAACCTGATTATATATAGAGACATCTTTGGTCAAATTGCTCAAAACTACAAAGGAGTTGCAAACATTCCCAAGATATTAAAATCTCCCTTAAACAACTTTAACGAGTAGGAAGCCTTCAAGAAAGAAAAGCTTAATCCGGATGATGCTGCAAGATGGCCGTCAAACTGGAGCGAAATAGCAGAAATGTTGAACAAATCAGACAGGCCGGTTCAGATAGGCTCTTATCCTTGTGGAATATTTGGCACCCTGAGAGATTTGATGGGGGTTGAAGGCAGTCTTATGGCCTTCTATGACCAACATGAGCTGGTCAAGGACATCATGGATTACCTGACAGACTTTTGGATCCATCTGTTCGAAAAGGTATGCAAGGATGTAAAGGTTGACATACTGCACATCTGGGAAGACATGTCAGGCAAACAAGGCTCCCTGATCTCTCCAGCACATATACGGGAGTTTATGCTGCCAAATTACAAAAAGTTTAAGGATTTGTGCGACAAGTACGATATTCCTGTTTTTATGGTGGATACTGACGGAAACTGCGAGGAACTGATACCAATTTTCGCAGAGGCAGGCGTGAATCTGATGCTTCCTTTTGAAGTTGCCGCAGGTTGTGATGTTGTTGCATGGAGAGAGAAATATCCTTACATGGCCATGATGGGCGGTATTGACAAAAGAGATATTGCCAAGGGAAAGGAAGCAATAGACAGAGAGCTGGAAAGAATCTCACCTCTCCTGAACAAACCAGGCTACTTCCCAGCCCTTGATCATCTCATTCCACCTGAGATTAGTTACGAGGATTACAAATATTTCGTTAACCGACTTATTGAGATGGTTAAAGGGTAAAAAATATCAAAAATTATACAAGGAGACTTTATTTTGTCAAGAAAATTTTCTTGTATCCTGTTAACTGCAGCTATGATCCTCTCATTCACGTTTGCTAGCGCAGAGGAGTCATACGTGATTCTCGATCTGACAAAACCCAATGATCGGGTTACTGGAGAAAACACCAACCTCGACTCATTCACTTTCGATGAAGGTGAGGAAGCATATGCAGGCAACTTGTACAATGCAAGCCGGGCTGGTCGTTTTGGCGGAATATCCATAAAGATCCATGATACTGAAATGAAAATCTCTTCTACCAAAAACAGATTTTTAAAGATCATGATCAGAGTGGATGAAACAGGCAGTCAGAACGCATTTGACAAGCTGGTTGCATATTATTGGTACGCAGGAGATCCGGATACACCCCTGGATGCAAAACAAGCAAGCAACATTCCAGTGAACGGACTAACATCACTCCATGGCAAAACCGAATATATTACCTTTGTATGGGATCTGGGTTGGGGTGAAGACGAAAAAACAATTGACAGGTTCAGACTTGACATGTTTTCATCTTCAATTGACAAGGCCGCTACTTCAGAGGAAGGGTATAAATGCGGCAAACTTTATATCAAGTACATAGGCTTCTTCGATACAAAGGAACAAGCAGACAACTATGATCCTTTTGCTCCCGAACCAACAACCGAACCAACGGAGGAACCTACACCCGAGCCAACGACGGAACCTGCCACACCACCTGAGACCGAACCAATTCCCGAAACAGGTATTCCTGC
The DNA here is from genome assembly GCA_012522035.1 of Clostridiaceae bacterium. Taxonomy (GTDB): domain Bacteria; phylum Bacillota; class Clostridia; order UBA1212; family DUPL01; genus DUPL01. The sequence goes on along the minus strand of JAAYLF010000226.1, from coordinate 503 downwards.
TTTAGTACTGGCACACGTAGTTTCAGCAAGCATGACAGGCATACTTGTCAAAAGAAAAAGAAAAGCCATATAATTAATAAGGCGCACAAAAATGTGCGCCTTGTCTATTCTTTTTTCGTTGGATTCTACCTTGTTTCAATCTCAGTAATCTTGATATCCTCAGGATAAGCATCCACAAACCTGATTCGGACATAATGGTAAGAACCTTTCAATTCATGTTCAAGAGTTGTGCCCCTTGTGGCTTTCTTTGAGTTGTTCACTATCACTTTCCAATCTTTTAACTTAGGGTCATTCGTACCCTCTATGATATATTTCAAGCTTGCTTCCTCTTTCAAGTGGATAACAATATTGGACAGTTTCGCCTTTCCACCCAGCGCCACAATTGCATGCGGCTGTTCATCATCAACCCTTGGCACCCAATACAGGTCATGCTCTCCGTCAGTAAGACATGTGGACCAGTGGGTGGTTGCCCTATCACCATTTTTCGTGGAAGAAACTATAAC
>JAAYLF010000225.1 GCA_012522035.1 Clostridiaceae bacterium | reverse complement strand
GTGTGGTAATTGACAGGCAGAAAATCAAGAATGCGATTGAAGAAAGTGAAATACTGAAGGAAGAGTATTTGCTTGAAGAACAGGAGCTGCCTTTTGCTGATGAACTTGAAGAAAAGGAAGAGCCTTTCAGCTTTGAACCGGAGCAGTATTCTTTTGCTCCAGAGAAGATAGATGTGGAGGAAACCGCCTTTGTGGAGAATATTATTACAAAGGAAAAACACTGCTATTTCAAACCACCCATAAGTCTTTTGGCTGAAAGCGATCAGGAACAGGAGTTTTCGGACGAGCAGAAGAAACAAGCATCAAGGGTTGCAAAAAAGATAGAAGATATATTGTTCAGTTTCAATATAGATGCAAAGGTTGTGAATATTAGCAGAGGCCCTACCATTACCAGATATGATGTACAGCCCAGTTCGGGTGTAAAGGTAAGCAAGATAAAAAATCTTTCGGAAGATATTGCTCTAAACCTGGCATCTCCAGGTATAAGGATAGAGCAGATTCCAGGCAAGGCTGCAATTGGTGTGGAGGTTCCCAACGATAATGTAAGAGTTGTACCTTTGCGGGAAATCATAGATTCAAAGGAGTTTAGAAATCACATGTCAAACACCGCATTCTGCCTTGGTTGCAACATAACCGGAGAACCTGTGGTGGCAGATATTGCGCGAATGCCGCACCTGTTGATAGCGGGTGCGACTGGTTCAGGTAAGAGCGTCTGCATCAACAGCCTTATAATGAGCCTTATCTACAAGGCTTCTCCCGATGATGTCAAACTGATACTGATAGACCCAAAGGTTGTTGAACTTGGGGTATACAACGGAATACCTCACTTGATGATACCTGTGGTAACACAGACCAAGAAGGCAGCTGGAGCCTTGTCCTGGGCGGTTCAGGAAATGGAAAAGAGATACACCATGTTTGCTGAGAAGGGCGTAAGGGACATTGCGGGTTACAACAGGCAGGCAAAAGCAGAAGGTGAGGAAAAGCTTCCCAAGATAGTCATTATTATCGACGAGCTGGCGGTCTTGATACTTGTGGCCAGGGATTCGGTTGAAGATGCAATATGCAGAATAGCACAAAAGGCCAGAGCCTGCGGCATACATCTGGTGGTTGCTACACAAAGGCCTTCAGTAGACGTAATTACGGGACTAATCAAGGCCAACATACCTTCAAGAATAGCTTTTAAAGTGGCATCACAGGTGGATTCTAGAATTATTCTAGACAATGCCGGTGGAGCAGGAGCGGACAAGCTATTGGGCAGAGGTGACATGCTGTTCCTGCCGGTAGGAAGCATAAAGCCAATTAGAGTGCAGGGCGCTTTCGTATCTGACGCAGAGGTGGAGGCTGTTGTAGACTATCTTAAGAAATCCTGTGAAGCTGAATATGACATGGAAGTCATAAAGGAAGTTGAGAACACTCAAAGCACTGAAGGCTTGCGGAATACTGCATTGGATGAAGATGAACTGCTTCCACAGGCGGTACAGATTGCTGTTGAAATGAAACAAATTTCTGCCTCTTATCTCCAAAGAAAGCTCGGTATTGGATACAACAGGGCTGCCAGAATTATTGATCAGATGGAGGAAAGAGGATATATATCCTGCAAGGATGGAAGCAACCCAAGAATGGTGTTGATAGATAGAATTCCCGAAGAATTACAAGGAAGGTGATGGTTTTGTTAATAGATGGCAAAAAGGTATCAATGCGTATAAGGGAAGAGATAAAGAAGGAAGTGGCTGAGCTTAAGGAAAAAGGAATAAATCCTTGCCTTTCTGTTGTTCTGGTTGGTTCTGACATGGCATCCAGGACGTATGTTAATAACAAGAAGAAGGCATGTGCGGAAGTCGGAATACTATCAAAAGAATTTCTTCTGCCGGATGAGGCAAGTGAGGAAGAACTCCTTGAGCTTATTGACAGACTTAACAAAGACAAGGAAGTGCACGGCATTCTTGTACAGCTGCCACTACCCAAACATATAGATGAGATGAAGGTTATTGAAGCAATTGATCCTAAAAAGGATGTAGACTGCTTCCATCCATACAATGTTGGAAGGTTGTATACGGGAAGTGGTATATTTGCTCCTTGTACTCCTGCTGGTGTGATGGAACTGATTAAGGAAACAGGCACTGAAATTGAAGGTAAAGAGTGTGTTGTTGTGGGCAGGAGCAACATAGTAGGTAAACCAATGGCAATGCTTCTTCTTGCTGCAAATGGTACTGTTACGGTCACTCATTCAAGGACAAAGGATTTGAAAAGCGTTTGTAAAAGGGCTGACATTCTGGTCGTTGCCATAGGAAAGGCCAAGTTTATAAATGAAGAGTATGTAAAGCCCGGCGCGATAGTTATTGATGTGGGTATGAACAGGGATGAAAACAACAAGCTGTGTGGAGATGTGGATTTTGAGAGGGTAAAGGATATATGTAGAGCCATTACACCGGTTCCTGGTGGAGTGGGTCCCATGACAATTACAACACTTCTATCTAATACAATTCTAGCTGCAAAAATGTTTAGATAGTAAAAACCTGGCCCATCAGGCTAGGTTTTGTGCATATCTTCTTCAATATTATGACATATATGCTTTAGTTTGTCATCTTGTTTGTTAATGTATTTAGATGGAATATTCACAAAATCCAGCCATATTATTCAATATTTATGCAGTCTTACATAATTCGGGTTGGAAATATAGGCAACTTGCATTATTTCTTCTTGACAAATATTATCTTTTTATTTAGAATTGAATGTGATGCATGTTATGCATGAAATGCGCAAAGTGCTCAAAGAGCATGTGGTGCATTTAGAAGAATTTAAGTTGTTCAGATAAATATGAGTACCTTGACAACTAAATAAGGGAGGTGTTCGGTATAGGAACTAGCGATATTATTCTATTCATAGTCGTCCCTTTAGTTTTCAGTTCACTAGTTGGCTTTATTTGTTGGAAAATAGCCTCGAAAAGATCTTTTGCTAAGGGTTATCAAGCCAGAAAAGAAGAAGCGGAAGCGGTTATAGAAAGCGCGGAAGCGGAAGGCAAAAGAATTATTAGTGAAGCAATAAAGGAAAGTGAAATAAAAAAGCGTGAGTATTTGCTCACTGCCAAGCAAGAGATTCACAAAAGTAGAATTGATCTTGAAAGGGAAATTAAAGATAGACGAAACGAAATACAAAGAAATGAAAGACGTTTGATTCAGAAAGAAGAGTTGCTTGAGAAAAAGCAGGAAGCGCAGGAACAAAAAGAGCGAATGCTTAATGAAAGAATGCTTGAACTTGACGAACGTGAAAAACACGTGGAGGAAATGTTCAACAAACAAGTCCAAGAACTCGAACGTATCGCGAATTTGACAAAAGAAGAAGCCAAGGAGTATTTGCTTAGGCTTACTGAAAACGAATTGATTCAGGAAAAAGTAGCACTAATCAAGGATTACGAAGCGAAACTGAAAGAGGAATGTGTTGTTTTGGCACAGAACTTAATAGCAACGGCTGTTCAGAAATGTGCATCTGACTATGTTTCGGAGACAACTGTATCTGTTGTCGCATTACCTAATGATGACATGAAAGGAAGGATCATAGGTAGGGAAGGTAGAAACATTAGGACTATTGAAACATTGACTGGAGTCGATCTGATTATAGATGACACACCTGAAGCTGTTATTCTATCGAGTTTTGATCCAATACGACGAGAAATAGCTAGGATTGCTCTGGAGAAGCTAATCATTGACGGAAGAATACATCCTGCCCGAATCGAGGAAATGGTCGAGAAGGCAAAGAAGGAGGTAGACAATGTCATCCGTCAGGAGGGAGAGAACGCTACATACGAAACTGGTGTGTATGGGCTTCATCCTGAAATTGTAAGGCTTCTGGGCAGACTGAAGTTCAGGACCAGCTATGGACAAAGCGTTCTCTTGCACTCAATTGAAGTTTCTAAACTGGCAGGTGTCATGGCTGCAGAGCTGGGTGTAGACGTAGCTTTGGCAAAAAGAGCCGGCTTGATACACGACATAGGAAAGGCTCTGGACAGCGAGGTTGAAGGCTCGCACGTGACCATAGGAGCTGACATAGCCAAGAAATACAAAGAGTCGCCAGAAGTAATCAATGCCATAATGTCACACCATGGAGATATTGAACCTCAAAGCGTAATTGCTGTTCTGGTACAGGCAGCAGACACCATATCAGCTGCAAGGCCTGGTGCAAGACGTGAAACCCTCGAGACTTACATCAAGAGACTTGAGAAACTTGAGGAGATAGCAAATTCCTTCAGTGGTGTTGAAAAAACTTATGCGATTCAGGCTGGACGTGAAATCAGAATTATGATCAAGCCAGAACTTGTCAGTGACGAGGAAATGCCATTGAAAGCAAGAGAGATAGTAAAGAAGATTGAAAGTGAAATGGAATATCCAGGACAAATCAAAGTAACAATTCTACGAGAAACAAGAGCAGTAGAATACGCGAAATAATTTGAAAACAAAAAGAGAGTGATTTAATCACTCTCTTTTTAAGTTTGGTTCTAATCTTTTTGGGTTAACCGCAATAACCCCTGTAATTCCTTCTTTCAACATGAAGTTTGATGCCCGTACGTTCCTCACCTTCAAGATAAACATCAACGAAGGCGGGCATGCATACCAATTCGATTCCTGTCGGAGCCAAATACCCTCTGGTAATTGCTATAGCCTTTATTGCCTGGTTAATTGCACCTGCGCCGATTGCCTGCACATCGACAGCTCCTGCTTCCCTGATAACACCTGCCAATGCACCTGCTACTGAAGCTGGATTTGATCTTGCTGATACCTTTAATACATCCATAATATGTACCCTCCATTATTATTTTATTTTTTTGTTTTTGGTTGTTTTTTTATATTCTAAATAAAAACATGAAGCAATACAATTATTTCCCGAAATAGGGGGTGTTTGTGTTACATGTATATGCATCATTTCTTTATTTATGAATAAATAATGGAGGAAAATTTAAAAAGTTAGACTTATTGAATATTTCCCAACTCTAGCTTTGTTTCAAGGATATCCTGTATATATCCTTTGCAATCCCTGAAGTGTCACATATATCTATGACAACAGCGTTCAGCATAAAGCTGCCTTTTGCAGGCTCGAACCTTGTAGGCATGGAACGGACAAACTTCTCCATTACACATTTTATATCCATGCCAATAATACTGTTAATCGGTCCTGTCATTCCTACATCGGAAATAAAGGCGGTGCTGTTTGGAAGAATACGTTCATCCGCTGTCTGGACATGGGTGTGAGTGCCGATTACACAGGAACACAACACGTCTATATACAGGGCCAAAGCTATTTTTTCAGACGTGGCTTCCGCATGAAAGTCCACTACAATGATATTTGTATACTGCCGCATTTCTTTAAGGCATTCGGTGGCGCATTCAAAGGGATTGTCGACATGATCCATGAAGACCCGGCCTTGAAGATTCAATATGCCAATATCTCCTTTGTTGGAGCTTACAATGCACCAGCCCTTGCCGGGCAGAGATTTTGACATGTTGGCAGGTCTTACAATAGGGAAGTCATCAATGAATGAAAGTGCGTCTTTCTGTCCCCAGGCATGGTTTCCCAGTGTGATGAAATCCACTCCGCAAGCATATATTTCATCCGCTGTCTGTCTGGTGATGCCTTTTCCATGTGCGGCATTTTCGCCATTTGCAATGCAAAAGTCAATGTCATGCTCGTGTATTAGATCCTTAAGCCAAAGATTTAGTGCCTGACGTCCTGGACGTGCGAATACGTCCCCAACAAAAAGTATTTTCACAGCGTTAACCTTTCTAATATCATGTATTATTTGAATATATATTGGATTTGATATATAATATTATCACTTCGGAAGGATGGGGTCAAGATTTTGCCTATGAGACAAGTTTGTGTAAATCAGGAAAATGATATAATTCAGTTGTTTACTACAAGATATTTTGGCAATATGAGCCATGCCAGAGAAGAAAACAAAGAAAATGTTGATAAAAGATTTGAAAAGATAGCCAATAAGTTTAACATGGATGTAAACAGGATGGTTTTTCTAAACCAGGTGCATGGAACGGATGTTTTTGTTGCCGATGAAAGCTACATAAGAGGAGAAAAACCTGCTTGTGATGCAGCTGTGACCAATGTGCCTGGCATATGTCTTGTTACCATTCATGCTGACT
>JAAYLF010000224.1 GCA_012522035.1 Clostridiaceae bacterium | reverse complement strand
TTTTCTGCTGCTTGTGTTATACTATACATAGTAAAGCTCACTCCTTGTTTTATTTTCACAAATATATTATAACATATTGAGGGGCTTTACTTTTTTTGTCACAAACCTAGAGAATCTTTACGCTAACTATCTCTTAATTTGAAATCTTCATCCTATTTGTCAGAGATTGCTGACATTAACATTTTCGCAGAACCTCATGTACCAAAATCCCATGAAATGGTATAATTAATGCACAAGAGGTGATCAAATATGAAAAAACTTGCAGTATTCCTTCTAACACTACTCTTTCTATTCAACATCACAGCTTGTGACAACAGTCTGCCAGCAGCGGAAGAAGATATATCCAATGACATTGTAATTCTCTTTACAAGCGATGTGCATGGTGCAATTGACAGCGGCTGGACATACAGCGGAATCGATGTTATACGCAGACAATTAACAGCAAAAGGCTGCAAAGTCATACTTGTGGATAATGGCGATGCCATTCAGGGAGAAATACTTGCCACAATGACATCAGGCAGTGCCATAATTGAGCTTATGAATGCTCTTGGTTATGACATTGCCACCATTGGAAACCATGAATTTGATTATGGGATGGATAGATTTCTGGAACTTGCCGAAATGGCGGATTTCCCATACATAAGCTGCAACTTCAATAAAATGGGCAATCTGGTATTCGAGCCATATATAATTAAAGACATAGGTGGAACAAAAATAGCCTTTGTGGGCATTACCACCCCGTGGACATTAAGAAGCTCAACTCCAGCATATTTTATGGATAACAACGGCAGCTACATCTATGGCTTCATGCAGGGAGAAGACGGTCAAAATCTGTATGATGCTGTTCAAAATGCGGTAGATGACGCAAGAGCCGAAGGAGCAAAGTACGTCATAGCCATGGCCCACCTGGGCAATGTGGCCGAACACAGCCCCTATACATATGCGGATGTACTGACAAACACGTGCGGTATTGACGTATTGTTGGATGGACACAGTCACGACCTTGATCAAGTCAAAATGAAAAACAAGGAAGGAAAAGACGTTTTGCGCTCTGCCTGCGGTACCAAGCTTGAAGCCATTGGATATGTCAGAATCACTCCGGACGGAACAATCACCACTGGATTATACAAGTGGGACAATGAAGAAAATGCCGTTGAGCTTTTGGGTCTTGATTCATTCATGAATGAGGCGTGCAGGAAGGCAAAAGAAACACTAGCCAAGACCATTACGGAAGTAGTCGCAACAAGCAAGGTGGATCTTTTGACAAAGGACCCGGATACAGGTGTACGCATTGTCCGCAACCAGGAAACAAATATTGGGAACTTGTGCTCGGATGCATACAGATTTTTATCAGGTGCGGATATTGCATTTGTAAATGCTGGAGGAATCCGAAGCGATTTGCTCAAAGGAGACATAACCCGTGAAGATATCCTGAAGGTTCACCCCTTTGGGAACATGCTGTGTGTCTGCGAAGCAACAGGTAAAGAAATCCTCAATGCTCTTGAATTCAGCGCCCATGCATGGCCTTCTGAAACCGGAGGCTGGCTCTGCCCATCCGGTATTAGCTACGAAATACATACATATGTCGAATCAAGTGTGGAAATAGACGAAACCGGTATGTTTGTAGGAGTTAATGGGGAATACCGGGTAAAGAATGTATATGTAGGAGACGAACCTCTTGACTTGAACAAAACATACACGGTGTCAAGCCACAATTACATGCTGCAAAAAATGGGTGACGGTTATACCATGTTTTCTGATAATGAATTTTTGCAGGACAACGTGATGCTTGATGTCCAGGTGCTGATTACATACATAACCAGGCACTTGGGAGGAGTTATTGGAGAAGAGTACAAAGAGGCACAAGGAAGAATAATCTTTGTAGAGAAAGGACCTGGAGACTAAAAGTCCAGGTCCTTTGTTTTGCTCACTTTGAATACACCACAATATTTTCTTTCTTCTGCCATCCGCAGTACTCCCAAAAGGAATTTTCATCAGAGTTTACAAAAACCATATAATCTCTAATTCCATTTTCTCTCAGATTTCCAAGACATGCTTCTACAAGCCTTTTCTCTACCCCTTTATCCTTGTAATTGTCATCCACAGTCAGATTATGAATATATCCTGTAAGGCTATCCTGACCACAGAGAATAGTTCCTACAATTTTGTCCTGGTCTCTGCAAATCAGGCTGTATTCACTGTTTTCATACAAGAACTCTCTAAAGCTTTCTTTTTTAATGTTAATATTGCTGTGTTTCTTCCAAAAAGTATAAACCGCGTCATAATCATCAAAACTCATTGTATAGATTGGCAGTTCTTCCGGTATAAGGTTTTCAAGCAAATTTTCAAGGAAGTCTTGAAACTTGAAAGCTCCTTCCTGCCTGAACCTCTCCACTTCAGAATATCTCATCTTAAATACAGTTTTGCCTCTTTTGATCTTGAATGACCTTGACGACAGTTCAAGCGACAAATCAGGACACACAATATTTTTCTTGTAAATAACTCTCCTGAAAATCCCTTGCACATAGTTTTTGCTTCCTGCACTTAGACGCCACATGGCATCTGCCCAACTCGCACCACCACGTGCTCTTTCTCCATAATTTCTTTTTGACATAATATCAATCTCCTTTCATGGCTTTTGTACTTCCGTTTAGAGTCGCCATTAAGGAACAAAAAAAAACTCCCAAGGAGCCCTTTCCAACTCCTTATCGATGTTAGCATTACCACCTTGCTTTCCATAAAGCAGGTTGGTGCATGGTCACTGAGCTAACCCTCTACCATGACTCGTAATAAGAAGAACAGTATTTATTTTGTCGAATATAGATTACCACAATATTTCCAAAGATGCAACACCACTCATTTACAATCTTCTTCTGAAACGATATAATTCTGGTAGAAGAAACAGGAGGATAGATATGAAACGAAAACTTGCCATGCTTCTCACACTACTGCTAATTGCCTCTTTTGCATCCTGTGATACAGAAAAAAATCCATACGAAGGAGCTCGCAGCATGCAGTTGATACCTGATGCTCAATTTAATACAGGCTTTGTAGTCAAAAGCCAGAAGGACCACAAGAACAAGGACAAAGTGGTTGATTTGGGTGTATTCCCCTATGACAAGGATAAAGCTTCTGCCCGTTGGAGCATTGCCCAATGGGATTCAGGCCCATGTCTGTGGGAGAACAGAAAAACTGATGTGCCTGATAATGTGCTGACAAATGGCACGGACAAGAAAGTGGAGATTAAAAAGGGTCAGGTTTCTCTGTATCTTGACTCTTCCGGCTACTACCAGGGAAATCCTGCCATACAGGGCGACTACTGGCCGCATCTGCTGATTGAACAAGGATCCTTTTCATACAACAAGCTCAGCAATGAGCAAAAGGTATTCTATCATGCCGATTCTGAAGCCATGGTTCTTGAGTTTGATATCCGTCTTACAGAATATGAAAAAACTGAAATAAAAGGAGATTGGGTAAGAGCAGCACAGCTTCTTATGTATTTTTATGTGCGAAGCGGCAAAGGAGATTTTTTGTGGTTTGGATTGCAGCTTTTTGACAACAGAAGCGACAACACCGAACACTACATAGGCTATGATGGCGGAAAAGCAGATGCATCAGGTGCAATGATTTATTCCATAGGTTCCAGACATGTGTACAAAAACAGCAAAGGAACCCTTTGGAAGAACAGATCACCTTATCCTTCAGATGAGTGGATACATGTAAAAATAGATATTCTTCCATACATTGAAGATGCTTTCAACAAGGGAAAAGAAGACGGATACTTTAAAGCTGAAGAAATATGTGAATTATATATTGACGGCATGAACTACGGTTTTGAGACAATAGGCACCTTCAAACACAGTGCGGATATTAAAAACTTGTCCTTGACCTCATACAGGTATGATTAAGCTATTGTTCCCAACCATATTCTCCTTTTAGTTCTACAAACCTGACCCAACCCAGGTTCTGCATGTTTATGCCTTTATCCGTCTTTGTCACAAGTAACAGTTTCTGCATGTCCGGAGGGCCTACTGGTATGACCATCCTGCCGCCAACCTTAAGTTGGTCTACCAGCTCTTTGGGTAGAACCCTTGCTGCACAAGTCACCATAATTCTGTCATATAGGGCATGTTCTTCCCATCCCTTGCTTCCATCCCCTGTTTTGAAATAAACATTTGTAAAGTTTAGTTCTTTAAGTCTCTGTTGAGCTTTGTCCATCAACTCTTTTATTCTTTCTACGGTATAGACTTCTTTAGATTTTTTTGCAAGTATGGCCGTCTGAAAACCTGAACCCGTTCCAATCTCCAAAACCTTGCTGTTCTTGTCAGGAGACAGCTTTCTGGTCA
>JAAYLF010000021.1 GCA_012522035.1 Clostridiaceae bacterium | reverse complement strand
TGGGGCAGAAAAATCGTTGCATTTACTTCTTCTCATTTGCATTTACTTTTGCAAATTACATTTACTTCTTCAGTTTTGCATTTACTTTTGCAATTAACCTTTATTCATTGAATCACAACAATTCCTCGGAAATTGCAAATAAATGAACCGAGCAAACCCTTGTAACAAATACTCCAATATGGTATAACTTTGATACTACTAATGCTATGGTTGGTGTTGAAAAATGGACAATCCAAACAAACCTCCATATTACCCCTATGTCATGTGGTACAACAAACCTGCCGACAACGATTATTACAAAGGTCTACCAATAGGAAACGGAAATTTAGGCGGAATGATTTACGGCACTCCTCAAAGGGATATCCTGCATATAAATGAATGCACCATATGGACAGGAAGCCCCTATTCAAACAACCTAAGCGTTTCCAAAGATGACTTTGATGGTCTAAGTAGAATCCAGCTTAGGGAAAACCCAAACCAGGACAAGGCTTGGGAAAAAACCTTCTTTTATGGAATGAAGGACGGGAACAAGCACCACGGACAGACGTATCAATATGCTGGCAAGGTTCTCATAAGTTTTCCCAACCATGAAAACCATGAAAGCTACAAAAGAACGCTTGATTTAAATCATGCGGTCGCTTTCTGCAGTTACACCGTGCAGGGAACGAAGTATACAAAAGAATACTTTGCAAATTACCCGTCAAATGTAATTGCGTCAAGAATAACATCATCAGAAAAAACTATGGACTTTGACATTACATTTTCCAGCGACATGATAGGTGATCTTTCCATAGAAGATAATATTCTAATATTTGATGGCATCACAGACACAAGAAAAGAGATTGAGGGAAAACTCAAGTTTATGGTGGCAGTCATGGTTCTTCCAAGGGGCGGTCAGATTGAAAAACAGGGCAGCTCTCTCAAAGTGATTGATGCAGAAAGTTGCGATATTCTAATAACTGTCGCCACCAATTTTAAGGATTACAAGACTCTGGGTGTTGACTACAGGAACAAGGCTTTATCTGTATTGGATTTGGCACAGAAAAAAGGATACGACAAACTCAAGGAAGAGCACATAAATGACTACACAAAAATCTTTAAAAAGGCATCCATAAATCTTGGCGAAGATAATGATGCATTACCTATAGATGAAAGAATAGAAAAATTCAAGGAAAACGAGGATGCATCTCTACTTGCGCTGTTTTTCCAATACAACCGCTATCTTATGATATCTTCATCAAGAGATGGTGGTCAGCCAGCTAATCTTCAAGGCATATGGAACAACCTGAAATATCCACCCTGGGATAGTAAATATACGACGAATATAAATTTGCAGATGAATTACTTTCCTGTATGTTGCGCAAACCTTAATGAGTGTGCCAATGTGTTTGTTGATAAAATAATCAAACTGACAGAGCAAGGCAGAATCACCGCTGAAAAACTGTACGGTATAAAAAAGGGATGGGTTTTGCATCACAATACTGACTTGTGGAACATAACAGGTCCCGTGGACGGTCCTTGGGGCCTTACTCCAACCTGCGGTGCATGGCTGGCAAACCAGCTGTTTGACATTTATCTATACACTATGGACAGGAAATATCTCAAGAAAATATACAAGACTCTAAAAGGTACTGCAGAATTCATTCTGTCCTTTTTAACTGAGTATACGGATGAGGAAGGAAACACTTATCTTGTAACCTGTCCTTCCACGTCTCCTGAATTGGTACAGCGAGGACCTGAGGAAAAATACATATCTTTTGCCTCTTCTTTTGACAATCAAATAGTGCACCAGCTGTTTTCCGACATGATACAGGCAGCCAATACTTTAGGAAAAGACAAGAAACTGATAGAAAAAATGCAAAAGGCAAAAGAAAAACTGCCTTCATGCGTGAAAATAGGGAGATGGGGTCAGGTCCAGGAGTTTTTATTCCATGATTATGATGATCCGCATGATGCCCATAGACATATATCCAACCTGGTTGGAGTATATCCTCTGTCATGTGTTGATCTGGAGGATGAGGAGATTAGAAAAGCTGTTAAAACAACACTGGCAGCAAGATCAAAGCCTGGAGACTGGACGTTGTGGGGAATTGCATGGAGGATTGCCCAATACGCAAGACTTGGTGACGCTGATAATGCTTACCGGATGCTGAAGATTGCCTTTGATCCATCCAACAGGCTTGTTTACCCAAACCTTTTTGGAGCACATCCAATAGGGGAGACGGACAAAGTGTTTCAGATTGACGGCAACTTTGGCACACTTGCAGGCATGTGTGAAATTTTTGTATGCAGTGCATACAACCAAATACACCTGCTGCCTGCCCTTCCTGACAAGTGGAAGGAGGGTAGTGTTTATGGCCTATGTGCAAGGGGCGGATTCTTAGTAAAAGAGATTGTCTGGTCTGATAACAAACTGGTCCGAGCAACCATATACTCAACCGTGGGTGGAATGCTGACAGTAAGGTACAAAGATAAGACAATATCAGTTAATACGAATACAGGAACGACATATGTATTTGAGTACAATGAAGAAGAAAGGGAGATTATATGCTCGAAAGCTATTTGAATTTTAAGGATTATGGAGCAACAGGCGATGGCAGGGCGGATGATACAGCTGCCCTGAATGAATGCATGAAGGAAGCTCAAAGGACAAAGCAGGTCTGCTACCTGCCCTCAGGCACCTACAGAGTAAGGAATACCTTGTGTATAGGGAGCAAGGAATCCAATAAGCTGCTTGTCATACAGGGAACAGGCAACTCGGTAATCTATACCGACGATGATATAGACATGGCAAGAACCAATACTGACGGGAAAGTCAAGATAAAGGAAGTTTCTTTTAGACATGAAGGAAAATCAGGAAGCTGTTTGTATCTTGATGACGGTTTTGGACATGATTTGTATGGATGCAGTTTTTCAAACATCACAGGCAATATAAGCACCATGCTCATATTCAATGGATCGTATACAGATATTGTGAATTGTGCATTTGAAAATGCAGAGCCTGAAAGCTATTCAATAAACTGTACTACGATACCTGGGAAGATAAATATTAACAGCAATATATTTGACTGCAGAATATATGGTACTGGAAAAGGACTTTTGATAAACTCTTCAGAGAACAACAGGCCGGAGGGACTCAAGGTAGCAAGAAACATGTTTCTGAATACAGGCAAGGAGCAGATAACGGTTAACTCCATACTGCATCTTGACATATCAAACAACATGTTAGACCAGTCAAGCAAAGTCTCAATACTAATCGACCCCAAAATGCAGGGCATCTGCCAATGTCATTAACTTAAGAGATCGCAATACATGTTTTGTTGCGATCTCTTAGTTTATTTCAAATCTTAAATTAACTGGCACGGTATTTTATTGATCCTTCTAATACACTT
>JAAYLF010000223.1 GCA_012522035.1 Clostridiaceae bacterium | reverse complement strand
TTAGCTCATGTTTACGTAATTCCAATTCCATATTATACCACCATTTATTATTTTTTCTTCTGATTATACCACATGGGACATAATCACATGTGGTATAGTAAGACATTATCATATTTTAACGACACAAGAATTAGAAAAATCAAAAAAAGTTGTTGACACAAGCCCGCTTTAGGTGTATAATCTATGTTGCTGTTTGAGAGCACATGCACCTTTAGCTCAGATGGTAGAGCAACTGACTCTTAATCAGTGGGTCCCGGGTTCGAGTCCCTGAAGGTGCACCAGGAAGAAGGCCAATTTTATATGGCCTTCTATTTTTATTCTTTAATAGTAATACACATGAACATGTGATAAAATTGACATGCAAAACTGGTTGGTTCAGGAGTGATTTTTACTATGAAAACTATAAAAGTCATGACAGCTGTACTTCTATGCTTCTTTTCGATTATTACAGTTGGCTGCAGTAAAGAGCTGGGAATACAAAAGCTTTCTAAAGACAAAGAGTACAGAGCGACAGTAGAAAAACTCTTTACCTTTACCCCTGAAGATCCAGGCTACTATATAATGCAGGGCGGATATTTCGACGGCGAGAAATTCTATGTAGCCATGATTAAAAAGGATTCGCAAGGATATGAACTTACTAAAATTCACGTTCTTGACAAGAAGGGTAAGATAATCAAGGTAAGTGACATTCTGGAATTGGATCATGCAAACAATATTACATACAACTCAAAGAAGAAAATGTTTCTTGTATCTCACTGTCAGTCCCCCGATGGTCATTATTACAGATATTCCTTTGTTGATCCAGACACCTTTGAAATAATTGAAACTGCGGATCTGCCCAAACCTTTCTTTGCCATGGCATACAGTGAAGGAAGAG
Source organism: Clostridiaceae bacterium (assembly GCA_012522035.1). Lineage (GTDB taxonomy): Bacteria > Bacillota > Clostridia > UBA1212 > DUPL01 > DUPL01. The sequence continues at coordinate 7,793 of JAAYLF010000223.1, read as the reverse complement.
ACATGCATGCTTCCGGTGAATGGGCAGGAGAAACTCTGGATATATGGGATGGGGATCTGAATCTTGTAAAATCCGTATCGGTAGAGGCACCGGGAAGCCTTTCCCAAGGAGTTTATTGCGACGATGAGTATATCTACTTTGTAAGGTCCTCGCAGAACGGATACCAAGCAGAAATACGCGTTTACGACTTTGATTGCAATTTGTTTTGGGCCATACCTTTGGATGTGCCTGACGGAGTTGAACCGGAAAACATCAATATAGTCAAAGGTAAAACATACATCATGGGTAATGACTGGAAAAACGGCTGTGGTGTGGTATATGTCGTTCATTTTGAAGAAGTGTCAAAATGAATATATCTTTATTGACATAGTTTTCAGCTGATTCTACAATATTTTTAAAAACTAAATCAGATGGTGATGAAATGGCATTAGTAACAATAGTAGGTTCTGGCATGATGGGTTCTGCACTTGCATTCCCTTCAAGGGAGAATGGCCATGAGGTAAGAATTGTTGGAACACATCTTGACAGAGAAATTATCAACCGCTGCAAGATAGAAAACAAACATCCGAAATTCAACAAAGAGTTTCCTGAAGGAATTGACTTTTATCAGATAGAAGAGCTGGAAAGTGCCCTTATGGAAACTGATGTTGTTATCTGCGGCGTGAGTAGTTTTGGAGTGACGTGGTTTGCAGAAAAAGTATTGCCTGTATTACCTGAAGACGCAAAAATGCTTGCAGTAACAAAAGGTCTGATAGACACTCCGGACGGCAAACTTGTAACTTATCTGGATTATTGGAAAACCAAGCTGGAAGAGATTGGCAAGAAGGTTTCTTTAAATGCAATAGGCGGCCCATGTACCAGTTACGAACTGGTAGCACACGACCAGACAGTGGTTGCATTTTGTGGAGAAAACATGGCTGACCTGGAGTTTTTAAAAGAAGTGATGCAGACCTATTATTACCACATTCGTCTTTCAACAGATATAACTGGTATAGAAAGTGCGGTTGCCTTAAAGAATGCTTATGCTTTGGGAATTGCATTGACAATTGGAGTAAACCAGAGGTTGTTTGGTCTTGACAGTGAAATTCATTTCAATTCACAAGCAGCAGTCTTTGGGCATGCAGTTAAGGAAATGCATCGGTTGCTGGAATTCCAAAATGCTTTGACTTTGGATAATTTGTGTGTAGGTGTTGGCGATTTGTATGTAACTGTATACGGCGGTCGAACCAGAATGATAGGCATTTTGCTTGGCAGGGGCCTGGATATTGACGAAGCCAGAACCGAATTAGATGGTGTAACCTTGGAATCATTGGTAATCTCCGAAAGAGTTGCAAGGGTGGTAAAAAAGAATATTGAAAATGGAATTCTAAAGAAAGAGGATATTCCACTTTTGCTGCCTATAGATGAAATTCTTACTGAGAAGAAACCTGTTAATATTCCATGGGACAGTTTCACTTTATGATGATTTGCCAAACAGGAGTGTGAATTTATGAAAACATTGATTATGTCCTATTCCTTTACAGGTAATAACGAGGCTTTTGCCAGGCGTTTTGCTGAAGAGTTAAATGCGGAGCATATTAGCATACGCGAGATCAAAAATAGAACCATTGGTACGATAATTGCGGATTTTGTTTTTCGCAGGACACCTAAGACAGAACCAGATCCACAATTAATGTCATCCTATGATTTAATCATATTTATGGCACCAGTATGGATGGGGCAGCCTGCTTTCCCTTTAAAATTATACTTGAAGCAATTGAATAAGCATCAGCAAAAATATGCATTTGTATCCATATGCGGGTATGCCAACTCAGGATTGCCAAAAGCGCTCATGCATATAGCTGGCTATGAGGCATCTGCCGTTATTGAGCAATACATAGCTGACCTTTTGCCATCCAACTCCAAACCTACTCCTCAAAGCATCAGTAATTACAAGCTGACCGAACAGGATGTGGAAAAAATGGTCAAGCAGGCAACTTCAATACTTAAGGATAAAAATCTGATTTAGACTATGTGTGCCTATACAACCTGAAAGATGTAAAACTTAAGGTAATCCGTTTCCGGGACATTCCACAGAACAGGGTGGTCTGGAGCTTGCTGCCGTGCTTCAATTTGCCTTAAGGATACTTGAGCATCCTTTGCCGCAATTGCCAGTACTTTCCTAAACAAGTCGTCCGTCATGAAATGACTGCAGCTGCATGTGGCAAGATATCCACCCCGGGGAAGAATCTTCATTGCCTTAAAGTTGATTTCCTTGTATCCTGTTGCTGCTGATTTTACCGTTTTCGATGATTTGGTAAACGCAGGTGGGTCAAGTATAATATAATCAAAATCACGACATTTTTGTTCCGCCAGTCTTGTCAGCAGGTCAAAAACATCCTCACAAATAAAATCAATTTTTCCGTCAAGACCGTTTCTAACAGCATTTTCTTTTGCCATATCAATAGCTGTTTGAGATATATCCACACACGTAACGTGCTCTGCGCCAGCCAAAGCCGCATTAAGGCCAAAAGAACCAGTGTGAGTAAAGCAGTCAAGTACTCTCCTTCCTTTGGCAACCCTTGCTGCAGCAGCACGGTTATATTTTTGGTCCAGGAAGAAGCCTGTTTTCTGCCCGTTCTCAACATCAACAAGATATCTAACACCGTTTTCACAAATCTCTACAACAGCCGAATCAGGCACATTCATTTCCTCAAACAAAAACCAGCCCTTGTTCTCCGGCAGTCCTTCCCTGATACGTAAAGCTGTGTCATTACGTTCATATATCCCTGTAATGGACTCACTAATTTCTGAAAGTACATCCAAAAGCGCTCTATGAACAATGTCTTTTACAAGCTCCATGCCATGGCATGCAATCTGCACAGACAACAGACTGCCATAGCGATCCACTATTAACCCAGGCATCTGATCCGCCTCACTATGAATCAAACGGCAGCATGAAAAATCTTCACCGGACATTACTGTTTTCCTGTAACGTACGGCATATTCCACACGACGCCTCCAAAACCGGGCGTCAAACACATCATTTGCATTGCGGGATATCAAGCGAACTGTGATCTTGCTGTTATTGTTGTAAAATCCTGTACCCATATAGGCTTTGCCAGCAAACACATCCACAAGTCCGCCATTTTGTGGTGTTCCATCTATTTCGTAAATCTCCTCACCGTATATCCAAGGATGTCCATTTTTGACACCCCGCTCTGCTTTTTTTGATATCATTACTTTCGGAAACTGCCGTTCCTGCTTCATATTAGGTCACCTTTCAAAAAGTTTTAGACTTTATTTTACCACATTTCCTGATATCCCTTCAATAATATGAATTTCCTTGGTGAAAGTTATTATGGCATGAATCCTGCAGGTTGTTGTATAATTACTCTGACCAATTTATTGATATTTTCTAAGAAATGGGGAATTTTATGAATCTGCATGATAAAATCAGCACTGGGCTGAAAGCCTTTGATCAGGTTATAGACTATTTAAGATATGGCGATAATGTTGTATGGCAAGTGGATTCCTTGCCAGGTTACAAGGAGATGGTCAGTTATTTCATAGGAGCCGCAGAAAATCAAAACATGAGGCTTGTATACATTCGCTTTGCAAATCATGAACCCATTCTTGGTTCCCGGAAAGATATCAATATCTATCACGTTGATGCATGAAAAGGTTTAGAAAGCTTTACAACAGAAATACACAACATAATTAACAGTGAAGGCAAGGGTGTGCTTTACGTGTTTGATTGCCTGACTGATTTGCTGAAACATTGGCATTCAGACCTTATGATAGGCAATTTCTTCAAAGCCACCTGTCCATATTTATATGAGCTTGATACAATTGCATATTTTGCAATCATGCGCAACTATCACACGTACAATACCATTGCAGGGATTCGTGAAACAACCCAGCTGCTCCTTGATTTGTATCAAATCAAGGATAAAACCTATATCCACCCTCTAAAAGTATGGCAGCGCTATTCTCCTACAATGTTTTTTCCACACCTTATTCAAGGACAGGAAGCTATCTGCATAACTTCCAGTTCGGATGCATCAGAGCTGTTCAACAGCATAACTGGAATACCATCTTCAACAAAGCAAAAAGAATGCTTGGCTTTTCCGATAAAAAACAGGATTCAGTCAAAAAACGCCTTATGCACATGCTTATCGGTAGTGACTCCAGAATGTTTCAGCTGTGCGACAAATACTTTACACTCAAGGATATACTTGATATAGCATCCAGGGTAATTGGCACGGGCTTCATAGGTGGAAAAAGCGTGGGAATGCTTTTGGCAAGAAAAATACTGGAGACGGAAGATAAGGAGCTTACGCAATATCTGGAGCCTCACGATTCATTTTTTATCGGTTCCGATGTTTTCTACACATATATTGTCCAAAATGGCTGGTGGAAGCTTCGCATCAAGCAGAAAACTCCCGAAGGATATTACAAATACGCAGAAGAATTAAAAGAGAAGCTTTTGCATGGTTCTTTTCCAAAGGATATCCAGGAACAATTTGTTCAGATGCTGGAATACTTTGGCCAATCTCCCATTATTATTCGTTCAAGTTCATTGTTGGAAGACAACTTCGGCAATGCGTTTGCAGGCAAGTATGAAAGCGTCTTCTGTGTAAATCAAGGCACACCACAGGAGCGTTATAAAGCCTTTGAACAGGCTGTGCGTACTGTTTATGCAAGCACCATGAATGTGGAAGCACTGAATTATAGGAAGAGCAGAGGATTGGCAGAAAAGGACGAGCAAATGGCCATACTGGTGCAGCGGGTTTCTGGAGACAGGCATGGAGACTTCTTCTTCCCTCATCTTGCAGGGGTCGGGTTTTCATCCAACATTTATGTATGGGATGAAAAAATCGACAAGGATTCAGGAATGCTTCGTCTTGTTTTGGGATTGGGTACAAGAGCAGTGGACAGAACTGATGGGGATTATGTAAGAGTAGTTTGTCTTGACGACCCACTTCGTCTTCCCCCTATGAATTACGAGGATCAGAAGAAATTTTCCCAACACAGAGTGGATCTTATCTCGCTTGCTGAAAATATGCTGGTATGCAAGGATCTGGAGGATGTTTTAAATCTTCCATTGAAAACTGAAATGACTTTGTTTGCAAGTCCAGACTATGCCACCAGGAACCGCATGCGTGATCTTGGATATGGTGAAATAAAAATGCCATACCTGCTGGACTTTAAAAAGCTTTTTACAGAAACAAATTATGCCAGCATCATGCGAGAAATGCTGAGAATCCTGTCAACTGCGTATAACTATCCTGTGGATATAGAATTTACTGCAAACTTTAATCAAGACAAAAACTTTAAAATAAATCTTTTGCAATGCAGGCCGCTTCAAACCAAAGGTTTGGGCAAGACAGTAAAAATACCGGACCTTAAAGATGTGAAAGCCTGCTTCTTCTCAAGCAAAGGCAACTTCATGGGCGGAAGTGTCCGTCTGCCTGTCGATTTTGTTGTATTTGTCAACTCAAGCTCATATCTTGAACTTAGTGAACAGAGAAAATATGAAGTGGCAAGACTGATAGGACAGATAAATTCAAAAATGAATGGGAAAAACGCCATGCTGGTCGGTCCAGGCAGATGGGGCAGCACAACTCCTTCCCTTGGAGTGCCGGTTCACTTTGCAGAACTTTGCAACATGAAGGTCCTGTGCGAGTACTCATCAAAAAAAAATGGGTTCATGCTGGAATTGTCTTATGGAAGCCACTTCTTTCAGGACATTGTTGAAACAGAAATATTTTACGTTGCCATATTTGACGGATACCAGGATGTCATTTTCAATCCTGACTGCATATTAAAAAAGGAGAATCTGCTTGGACACTTCGTGTCTACGAGTGAAGTTTATGAAGATGTGCTTCATATTGCCAATACCAGCGGCATGGAAATATATTCTGATATTGTAACACAAAGGCTTTTGTGCGCATATTGAATGAAAAAGAAAGCAAGCCCCAAGACTTGCCTTCTTTCTACTGTATATATTTTTCTTGTTGAAGCCGCTTTACCATTAATGGATTCTGCCAGTCACAAGCCTGACTGAAATCATATTCAGGCTCAACCAGCCCATCCAATAATGCATCTTCCCATTCATCCGTGGTTTCCCAGTATATTTCATACGCATTTCCTGTATCGTCTACGGCTTTTGCCTTGTACATCGATGTATCGCCATCATCAGATTTGATATCACTTATCAATCTGTAATTCTTGCCTTTGAAATTAACACTGTTTAGTTCCATAACGTCTTCTCCTTTATTGATTTGACAACCTCTATTCTTCCCAATAGAAAAAAACATATTCTTGCAAATAACTGGTCCGAGCAAATCAAAAAGACGCAAGCAAAAAAGTTCCCTTCTTATGAAAGGAACTTTTTAAAAAATTATCTTTCTCCGTTTATGGATTTTGATTCGTCAAAATTGACAAGTTCGCGTATTACATAAAGCGGTCTGTTCTTTGCCTCGTCATAAATCCTGCCAATATACTCTCCAATAATACCTAGAATCAGAAGTATAATACCATTGAAGAACAGATTTATGGCTACTATTGATGCCCATCCAGGTACCGTCTTAATAATGCTGAACACTTTCAAAATTATTGTGACTATCAGGTATATAAAACTTGCAAAGGACAGGAAGAAGCCAAAATATGTGGCAAGTTTCAAAGGCTTGTGAGAAAAGGAAACTATTGCGTCACTTGCAAACTTCAGCATTTTCTTGAGTGGGTACTTGGTGGTTCCTGCAAACCTTTTCTCTCTTACAAAAGGCACAGCTATGCTCTTAAAGCCCAGCCAGCTGATAATTCCTCTGATATATCTGTTCTTCTCATCCACCTTCTTAAGAGCATCGCATACTTTTCTATCAATCAGTCTAAAATCTCCTGTATCCACCGGAATTTCCACATCAGTCAACTTGTTTAATGTACGGTAGAAAATCTTTGCCGTGATCTTCTTAAAAAAGGTTTCCCCTTCCCTCTTGATTCTCTGGCCGTAAACCACATCATATCCTTCTCTCCATTTTTCCAACATTTCAGGAATAACTTCCGGAGGATCCTGCAGATCTGCATCTATGACAACCACTGCATCGCCGGATGCATAGTCCATTCCCGCAGTTATTGCTGTCTGATGACCAAAGTTCCTCGAGAAATCTATAAACTAGACATTCTTGTCATTTTTACAGATTTCCAATGCAAGTTCTCGCGTTCTGTCGCGGCTGCCGTCATTGACAAAAATGATTTCGTAGGTGATATCAAGACCGTCCATGACACCCTTCAGCCGCTTGTATGTTTCGTTGATTACTTCTTCTTCATTGTACACAGGTACAACTACTGAACAGACTATCTTCTCCATTTAACTAACCCTTTCCTAAATATTTTATCTAGAATACCCAGGTTGAGAATATTTTTAGCATCTCAACATACGTTCTCTTGACCTCAAGACCAGTTAATACAGGGTAATACATGACAAACAACACAAGTACAACTCCCAGATACAGCCATACAGTCGATTTCTTGATTATTCCATCCTCCAATAAATTCTTGATTGCATATACAATCATAAGAATCATGAAAGGTACTGCTGTGAAGTAGTGATAAATGAAGGCCACTCTTGTTACCAGTATCCATGGAAAGTACTGACGGCCTTCACCGACTATGACAGGACTCATGTATTTGTCCCTCTTCTTCCTTGCCATGACTGCTGTGTATCCGACAGCTATTATGCCAACCCACCAAATGGCCGGGTTTCCAAAGGAAACGATTGTGCTTCTAAGAGGAGCTGATCCGTCTTTAAT
>JAAYLF010000222.1 GCA_012522035.1 Clostridiaceae bacterium | reverse complement strand
TGAATGCTGTAAATGTAGAAATAAACTTCTCGTTCTTCAGCCACAGAACCATGTCCCATACAAAGGAGCCTGTACTAAAGGGTTATTAATACTAACCACATCACACTCCCTGCAATTGCGAAATGCAACTGCAGGGATTTTTTTATGCTCAAAAGAATTATGCGTTGATTTGTCAAAAGTAATTTAGTAATATAGATATATCTAAGTCGTCAGATGTTGATGGAGGTGTAAAATGATAAAAAGGTTTTTGTTTTGTGCTCTAATTGTTGTTTTTGTTTTTGTATTTTCATCCTGCAAGCAGGCGGAAACAGAGGATACGCTAACACCGGAACCGACCCAGTCAGTGACCGAGGGGCCTACAGCGGCACCAACGCCGACACCGTCACCAACGAAAGAGCCTCTTTCTGAAGAAGAACTGGGAAAACCAACGGATAAAGCGGATATCATCTATGAAAACGATTTTTCCGATGATGATTTTGCTGGTGAAATACTAGTACAGCGAGGCACCTATAGTGTTAAGGATGGGAAATTGTACTTGAATTCAGAGGATGGAGGAGAAACCTGGGGAGGATGGGTTGCAATCACTCCCGATATTGACTGCTATCCATCGGATGCATACCAGTGGGAGTTCCATATTGAGTTTCAGTCGGTTTATCCCCGCGACACCGATGACGCTCCATGGATGGCCACTATTATTGGAGCAAGAGTCTGCAACTACAATTCATCCATAACCGATACCGATGATGGTTTCTGGGTTGGTTTTACTGAAAGAAACAGTATTACAATCTATCCCAGCGGAAGCCAGACAAATGGCTACTGGCCTGCTGGAGCCTTGACAGTTAGTATTCCGGAAGGTTTTGGAGAGATGAAAAAGGTTGTAATTGTTGATACTGGAAACAGCCTGTTCTACTATATGAATACCTCTGAAGAGGAAAATGTACTTATATTAAAGGCGGACATTACCGAAGACAAGATTATTGTGTTTGATGGAAGCGGAAAAAAAGTTTTTGAAGCGGAAAATTTTCTTGATATGCAGGAAGGAAACCACTTCAAGGTATTCAGCCATATAACTGGTACGGTTATTGACAGTCTGGAAATCAAATCATACTGAAGAGGTGTTGCAATGAGAGGGATAAGAGATATATTCGTATTGGCTCTTGCAGTTGTAATGGTTGTGTCCATGGCAGGATGCAATAACTCAGGAAAGGATAACAAAAAGGACGAAAAGAAAAACGCGGAGGAAAAGAGGGAAGCAATGATTCATCACCTTAATGAGAAGTACAAGGATTACGAAGAAGTACCTTACGGACTTGACATCACCAAGAAGGTGGATATTGCATCCATTTGCTATTCCACCTGGTTTACAAAAATATTAGGTCTTGGTTCAAGTGAACCGAATCCCCCAAATATTACAGAAATTTTGGAAGGCAAACAGGAGTGGGGAGGGCTTACCCAGTTCCACTACTGGGCAAAACCGGCTCTTGGATATTACAGAAGTCATGACAAGGACGTTATCAGGCAGCATATGACCTGGCTGGGAGAAGCTGGAGTAGACTTCATAATCGTGGACAACACGAATGCCAGTGTTGATTGGGTAAAATCAGGTGACTGGAAGCTTTTTATTTCCGTGCCCTGCAAAGCCATTCTGGAGGTTATGCAGGAGATGAGGGCGGAAGGAAAGAAGATTCCTTACATGGTATTCTGGAGCAGTGTAAGCGAGGAAAAAGGCTGGTCTGTTGTCGAAAGGACGTATGAGGAGTTTTATGCTGACGGAAAATACAAGGATTGCTTCGTATTTTGGGAAGGCAAACCTTTAATGATAGTAACAAGCATGATAGACAATCCGCCTGAGGAGTTTACGATAAGACGCATGTGGGGACTTCGTCAGAGTCTTGATGTATCTGAATGGAGTTTTCTGAATATTGAAAACATGCCTTCTTACGATGAGGATGGTTTTGTAGAGCAGATGGCTGTTTGTGTAGCTGCCCAAGAAACCTATATGACAGAGCCTACCGCACATGGAAGAAATCACGGCATATTCTTCTACGAGCACTGGAAGAGGGCTTTTGAACATAGGCCGAAAGTAATAACAATTACCTGGTGGAATGAATGGGCGGCACAAAGGTTTGAGGATGAAAAGGGAAATCCAAGATTTGTAGACAACTACACCCAGGAGTTCAGCCGCGACATAGAGCCAATGGAAGGCGGACACGGAGACCAGTATTATCAATGGATGAAACAGTACATAGAAGCATACAGAAACCTGGAAGAGTGTCCAAGACTGGTTGAAGAAGGCTACTAATCTAAAGGCTTCCTTTGGGAGGCCTTTTTCTTTATGATTGTTATTGCCAAAACAATAATCACTCCGGTTGCCAATCCTGAAAAATCCAGAACCACATCGGAAACCATTCCAGCCCTGCCTTCTACATAAAGCTGTATGTATTCATCAAGAACGGCTACAAGAAGGCCAATAAAAAGCGGAATGGTTATGTTCTTGTGAACCACAAGATCAAAAGCAATCAGTATAAGTGTCAAAAAGATTCCAAGAAGAAAAAACTCAAAAAAGTGAGCAGCCTTTCTTGCAAAATGTTCAGTAATCTCAAAATCAAATCCTAATTTAGCAATAATCGAATTGACAAATTCCCTTACACCTTTACTTTTGGAGGAAGAGGTATTGGCATTCATCAGGGAATTGGAGAATATAAACAGGATGTTTAAAACACTAAGCGATATGGAAGTTATGCGAAAAACTTTTTTATTCAAATTCTCACTCCTTTTATCATATTTTACATCATTTGTTCAGCTGCTACAACATTAGTTAAGAGAAATATAACAATATGGTCTTTGACTAGATTTAAAAGCTCTGGTACTATTTGCGGCATGTGAATAATCACCATGCATTAATCGTACAAACATGTACAAAATATGCTTGTAATTTATATTAGCAGGAGTAGGGAATGACAAAAAAAGCACACATTACATTGGCTTCACACATAGCAAACAGAATAGGACTACAGGGTAAGAAATATAGGAAATTCATATTCTATAGTGGAAACATATGGCCTGATGTATCAATCATGTTTCTCATAAAAAGACATTACATCACCAACACCTTTAGGCATCTGGAGAGACGCATAAACTGGCTTAATAATAGAAAGGAAAGGCTGCCAAAGGAAAAGCTGTTAAAGGGCAGGTACCTTCTGCATCTGGGTAAGGTAAACCACTTTATAGCAGACTATTTTACCCTTCCCCACAACATAACTTTTGAAGGGGTAAAGGCCCACCTTGTATATGAAAGGCTGCTTCTTCAGTCCCTTTCAGAGGTAACAGAAAGCGGAGAGGTTGAGGAGGTAGGCTCCATTGAGACAAAAAACTGTGAGACTATTGACACATACGGTGCAAAGACTCATTACTCGCTGCCTGATGAATCGGCAAATACGTACTATTCCAGGGATGACTATCACAGAATAGGTGAGCTGATACGAAAAGTGAAGAAGGACAGCGATACCTTGTCAATTCTAAAGTTCATTATTGCCTCCCACTATGAATACCTTATGAAAGTAAAAGAGGCAATCCTGCTGGATTGCCCGAGTAACAAGAAGGCCAAAACCTTGGTTGACCTGGATTCAAGATATATTGTTAGTGTATGCACTGAAGCAATACAGGGAATTGTATCAACCAATTAACCCTTCTATCTTAGCCTGAATATTTTCAAGTCCAGCACCATCAAACAGTTCAATCATGCCCTTGTCCACTGCTGATGCAAGCTTTGGATTTATGCCCAGTTTGTCAATGGTATCTATGTTGTATTCCTTTGCTATGTCTTCTATATGGCTTTCTCCAAAAATACTGTGTTTGCCACCGCAGTCAGGACATTCGAAGTAGGACATGTTTTCCACAATACCCAGTATAGGTATGTTCATAAGGTTTGCCATTTTTGCCGCTTTGGCCACAATCATGGAGACCAGTTCCTGTGGAGAGGTTACAATTACAATACCATCCACCGGTATCGACTGGAAAATTGTTAGAGGCACATCTCCCGTTCCAGGTGGCATATCTATGAACATAAAGTCTACATCCTCCCATATAACATCCTTCCAGAATTGTCTTACCATTCCGGAAATTACTGGTCCTCGCCATACCACCGGATCGGTGTCATTCTTTAAAAGCAGGTTTGTAGACATAACCTGAATGCCAGTTTTGGTTCTGACCGGAATAAGTCCTGTTTTGTCGCCGCTGGCTTTTTCCTTTATGCCAAAGGCTTTCGGTATGGAAGGCCCGGTTATATCGGCATCAAGAATTGCCACGTTGTATCCTTTTCTATTAAAATGTACTGACAGCATGGAAGTAACAAGAGATTTTCCCACTCCACCTTTTCCGCTTACAATTCCCACAACCTTGTTTATTCTGCTAAGGCTATGTGGAATCTCCAGAAAGTCGGAAGGATTCTTTCTATCAGCACAGTTTCTGGCACAATTTTTACAATCATTATTACATGAATTGCTCATTAAATTCCTCCTAAAATTTATTACATAAAAACATGACATTTCACGTACATCTTCTATTATACACCCTCTTTTACTCAAGTCATAATTTATTTGACAAAAATTTATTTTTTCTATATACTGGCAAATGCAAATGATTTGCAAATTGGAGTGTTGATATGTATAAAAAAGCGATAATTGTATCTTTAATATTATTTGTCGTAATACTGGCAGGATGTACCTTTGACAGGCAAGAGTCGGGCAAACTAACTGTAGCGGTGACAATTATGCCTCAGGAGGAGTTTGTGCGTGCAGTATGCGGAGACAAGGTTAATGTGGTGGTGTTGGTGCCGCCAGGAAGCAGTCCTGAAACTTACGAGCCCACATCAAGAGAAATTACTGCCTTTTATAAATCCTCTATATACTTTGCTATAGGCATGCCCATAGAAGAGATAAACATCCTTCCTGTGGCAGAAAACATGAAGGTTGTCAAACTGCATGAAGAGGCTGCCAAGGTATATGATGAATTGTACTTTGAGGGAGAGGAAAGAGACCATCATGTCTGGCTTTCCCCAAAACGTGTTAAGGTTATGGTTCAGGCTATTGCCCGGGAAATGTCGGAACTTGATCCTGATAATGCGGAATTGTATATGACAAACAGCGAAAAGTATATAAAGGAACTTGATGAGGTTAATGAAAAGATAAAAGAAACCTTGAAGGATCTTAAAAACAGAAAAATCATAGTTTTTCATCCCGCTTTTGGGTATTTTGCCTCTGACTATGAACTTGAGATGTATTCTTTGGAAGAAGAAGGCAAGGAAGCAACCCCCAAGCGCCTTGAAGAGCTCATTGACTTGGCAAAAAGAGAGAACATAAAGGCCATCTTCTATCAGTCTGAGGTGGATGCAAGCCAGTCAAAGGCTTTTGCAGAAGAAATTGGAGGAAAGGCAATAATGCTTGAACCCCTTGCAAAAGACTATGTTAACAATCTTGAAAAAATGGCAAAACTGATTGCGGAGGCAGACAATGGCTAATCCATTAGTTGAAGTAAAAGACCTTACAGTATATTACGGAAACACAAAAGCATTATCAAATGTAAATCTGGAAGTTGAAGAGGGCGAGTATCTTGGAATTATCGGTCCAAATGGAGGGGGTAAAACCACCCTCCTTAAATGCATTGCCGGACTCTTGAAATACAAAACAGGAACAATAAGAATAAGGGACAGGGAGAATACCAAAATAGGATATGTTCCGCAGTTTACCAACCTTGACAAGTCTTTTCCCATAACCCTTGAGGAAGTGGTTTTGTCAGGAATGATAAATCCAAAATTAAAACCCTTTTACAGATATACACAGAAAGAAAAAGACAGGGCGTATGAGCTTTTGGAAAAGGTGGGTATAAGCAATCTTGCGAAAAGGCAGATTAGTGAGCTGTCTGGTGGAGAGTTTCAAAAAATGCTTATAGCAAGAGCGCTGGCACAAGAACCAAAGCTTTTGCTTCTTGATGAGCCTACAGCCAGTGTGGATGCAAAATCGAGAAGCCAGATATACAAGCTGCTGGGAATGCTCAATGAAGAGATGACGATTATACTGGTTACCCATGATCTAATGGCAATTTCGTCGGAAGTAAGGAGCCTTGCATGTCTTAACAATACTCTTGTTTACCATGGAGAGCCGGAGATGAATGATACCATACTGACTCAGATGTATGGATGTCCTGTGGACCTTATAGCCCATGGAATACCTCACAGAGTTTTGAGACATCACCATAATGGAGCACAAGAAGGGGGCGAAGAAAAATGCTGAACGCTTTATTTAACTACCAGTATATGCAGAGTGCATTTATTGCAAGCATTCTTGCAGGCATAGTCTGCGGTATAATGGGCATAATTATCATTGAAAAGAAGCTTGTCATGATGAGCGGAGGAATCGCACACACAGCCTATGGTGGTGTTGGTCTTGGTTACATGCTGGGAATTGAACCTGTGTTTGGTGCAATATTGTTTTCAACAGTCGCCTCTTTGAGCGTTGGATATATCAAGAGAAAAGGTACTGCAAAATCTGACGTCATAATTGGCATGTTCTGGTCCCTTGGCATGGCTTTGGGTATTTTGTTCATAACACTGACCCCGGGATATCCTCCAAATATTTCAACGTACTTGTTTGGAAACATACTGAGTATCCCAAGGTTCTACATCAAAATCATGGGAGTATTGACTCTGCTGATACTGCTTGTTACGGTTGTTTTCTACAACCACTGGAAGGTTTATCTTTTTGATGATGAGTTTGCATATATAGTTGGTATAAAGACAGCGTTTCTTGAGTATGTGCTCATGATCATGATTGCTCTGACCGTTGTGGTACTTATAAGAGTAGTGGGAATCATTCTCGTGCTTGCTCTTTTGACAGCTCCCAGTGCAACTGCAGCATTGCTTACCAACAATCTAAAGAATAGAATGATTTTGTCTTCTGTTCTGGTTGTTCTTTTCTGCCTTACAGGGCTTTGGATTTCATACAATATCAACCTGGCTCCAGGCAGCGTGATAGTAATAATGAGTGTTGGACTGTATTTCATAGTGTACGCGGTAAAATATATTTTAAAATCAGGAAGTGTTGGAAAATGGAGTTTGAGAAAGAGTTAAGGAAAAACGGTCTCAAGAACACGCCTCATAGAATAAGGATTATGGAAGTTTTGGAAAGTCATGATGTTCCGGTATCGGCACAGGATATATATGCAAGGTTAAAAGAAGACAAGGTAAGAATAAGTTTGTCCACAGTCTACAGAACTCTGGACAAGCTTGTGGAGCTGGACTTTGTGAGAAAACTTAGCTTTACTGGAGAAGATTCAGCCTTGTTTGAATCCATAAGGAAGGGGCACAGACATTATCTAGTCTGTTTGAAGTGCAGAAAGAAAACGGTTATTGACAAGTGTCCGATAAAGGATTACCAGGAAACTTTGGAAAGGGAAACTGATTTTTCAATAGAAGGGCATAAGCTGGCAATATACGGTTATTGTCCTGAATGCAAGTAACAAATTGAAGATTGGATAATCTTAATTTCACCATGGATAAAAGGCCATGTTGCTTTGGCATTTCTTTTTGTATATCCTTTATTTATCATAAATAAAGGAGTTGCATATGAAAAGAATTGCAAGCATTGTTATGGCCATGGTTATTTTTATTAGTGCTGTTGGATGCAGTAAAACAGACGAAGAAAATAATCCCAACCTGCCAAAAAACTACTCTAATGAGAAGGATTAAAAATCCTTGCTGCAGGCAACAGTTTTTACTCAACCAGCGAAGTGATTGACATCTTCAAAAGACAATTACAAGAGAATGAGAAAACAGACATCAACGTGGACGCCATATTCACAACCAGTGTGGACAGCCTCTACTTCAATACCTATGTTGATGATTTAGGCAGTCTTCCCGAGCATGGAAAACTAAGAGAAGGATATTAGGACATTCTTGTTCTTTCAACGATTTATACGGATGATGATGTATCTATTCTGGCCGATTTTATTGATAAGCTTGAAGAGAACGATACGGACATTATTCTTTTTCCTGCCGATAATGAATATGTAAATGGTGTAAGAAACGCAGTGGGATACTATATGCTCAACTGTGCCAACTGGCAGGGTTATCTAAACAGACTGAGATTCAGATGCAACTTCAAGAGTTGAGCATTTAAGCATTAATGACAGATATATGCACACAACACCTGTGGGAGGACTGGCAGGTGCATGCCTTCTTTATGCAAGAATGTTTGGTGAAGCTCCCAATGCTGAAAACTTAAAAAGGGATTTTATTCAGCAGCTATTATGACATGTTTCCGGGTGAAACGGACAAGGAAAAAGAAGAGTCTTTTAATATAATTGTTAATGAAACGCTTAACTACTTGAAAGATCATGACGAAATCTATGAATAGACATTGTTTCCCATTGATGCTTTTCTCTCTTCAACCGCTGATTTCCTATACATAAGGGGAGATTTGCCAATGTGTTCCTTAAAAACTCTGGAGAAGTGGGAAACGGTTTTGAACCCACACCTGAAGGCTATTTCCTTTAAAGGAATATCGGTAAAAGCCAGATTTTTTTTTGCTATGAGGATTCTGTAGTACCATAGGTATTTCATGGGTGTCATGTTGAGTTCCTCGACGAAGAGCTTTCCCAAAGTGGTGTGGTTTGATTCGCTGGCTTTTATAATATCACTTAGTGAGATGTCTTCTCCATAGTGGTTTTCTATGAAAGTCAGTGCTTTTTGAACGAATTCGTGGTATACAGGTTTGCTGGATTCAAGGTTTCTAATTACATCATACAGCCTTTCAACCACTATGATTATCTCCATAAAGTAGGATCTGGCACGGCAGGACCAGAGAATGTCTCTTTGAATCTCGAGATTTTCCTTGACTCTTAGGTAGCATTCATTGATTCTTTCGAGGTATTCAATATGCAGGGGAATAACATATGTATCGCTCATGAAAGGTTCCAGGAGAAACAAGTCATGGTGGAAGGCAAAATCAAAGTATCCCTGGCTTCTAATGAAGTCCAGCCTCATGTTTACATTAATGAATTGAGGATGGAAGTAGATGCTTCTGGCTTTTATGTTGTTCTTTTTTAATTCATAAGGATTTGCAGTTTTATCAAAGCATAGAAAGCAAGATCCCTTTGCATCCACAATTTTACCCTTGATTTCAAAAGTCAGGGAACCTTCCTCCAGTATGACCAGCAAAAAGCTTTTGTCTTTTTTATTTATTCTTTACAAACTGTCGCTGCACACACATTTAACAGGTACTATTTTACCTGCACTGAATTCTCTGCCAACTGTATAAAGCTGCAATCAAGTCACCTCGAAAAAATCTGGAACACATTGGATAATTGTTTTGAATATGAGTATAGCACGACTTGCAGATACATTGCAACGCATAATTTTGTTTGATGTATGGATTTTTTTAATAACAGACAATTAATATTTAATTTTAGACAATAATTATATATTGATTTAAGGTATTGTTTATCATAAGCTATATATGTATAAAAACTTTGCCAAAATGGTAACTGTCGGTTCTTCTGCATCATAGATTTACACTCTTCCCCTTATCTAAGTGGTGCAGCGCAGAGGGCAGTTACTTTTTTGTTTGAACAAATGAATGATTCGGGACATATAATGGGTATGATAGTTGTCTTTGGGAGGAAGCAAAGTGAACGACTTTTCAACAAAGGCCGGGATAATAACAACCGTAAGAGGGGATGTTACAGGAGACGGCATTGCAGATACAGTTTCTTTGGTTGGGGTGTTTACGCAAGACAGCATGTACTTAAGGAACATAACCTTGTCTGTGCAGGATGGAATGACAGGAGCCATAAGCAACGTGCCTCTTGGGGTGGATTCAGGATTTGGCCTGACGGTAACACTATTTGATTTTACAGGAAATGGAGTGCCTGATATCCTTGTAAGTATCGCATCAGGAGGCTCCGGAGGCATCATATTCTATTACGTATACTCCTTTACAAACTTCAGACCTAGACTTTTGTTTGATTTTGAGGAGTATAACGAGAAATATAAATACACTGTCAGGTATCTTGATAATTATTAAGTTGAGGTAACAAGCTTGTTCAATAATGAGAGATATTTAATTGACATATCAAACAGAGGAAGGGACTATCTTAGCGAGATTTATGATGAAAAAGGAAGGCTGAAAGAACCCATTGAAGGGTTTGTGGATCCTTTGAGCGGATTGTTTCCAATTGACTTTGATTCGGATGGAAAGTACGAGCTATTTGGCTTTCAAAGCATATCGGGAAGGTATCATGCCGACAGGCTTGGATATATAAACAATACGCTTTCATGGAGGAACGGCGAGTTCAAACTAACCAGACAGCAGGTTGCAATATTCGGAAACTGAACTACCTTGGCATTTCTGAATCTGAGTTCCTTCATAATTGAATATCCTTGAAAGATAGCAAATATCATATAAATCCTTCATTCTTCCGGTAAGCTTCAAGACACTGCAGATAGGCATCAAGCTTTAAAAGTTTTCTTGAACCTTTTTTTGATGCAATAGTGTTTGAGGACTAATGGCAAAAAATGTGGTATAGCAAAGCCACTGAATGGTGCAATGTTTATGCCCTTAATTCCCCTCGGTGATTCATCGAAATCACCCTGATTAGATATATAAAACCTGGTGAGGTTTGTCAACAGATGTGTGATATAATGTATGTGCAACAAATTGGTCCGAGCAAAGGCCGTATGAAAGGATATTGACAGATGCGAGTAACCGAGAGCAATAATATAAAAACCAAGAATATTGATAAATGTGAAACCATTGAGATGGTCCGCATGATTAATGAAGAAGACAAGAGCGTTGCCTATGCTGTTGAAAAGGAACTTGCGAATATTGCATTGGCAATTGACAAGGCAGTGATTTGTCTTCAAAATGGCGGACGCATGTTTTACGTAGGTACCGGCACCAGTGGCAGGCTTGGAGTGCTGGATGCAAGCGAATGCCCGCCTACATACGGGGTATCTGAAGATATGGTAAAGGCAGTACTGGCAGGTGGTATAGAGGGCATTGCAAATGCTGCCAACGGAGATGAGGACAGCCGGGAAACGGGCATGAAAGACCTTGAAAAAGAGGGGATAAGTGAAAAGGATGTAGTGATAGGAATTACTGCAAGCGGAAGAACACCCTATGTTATTGGCGCACTAAATTATGCAAAAAGCAAAGGCGCGTTAACCATAGGAATATGCAACAATCCGGACACGGAATTGTCCAGGATTGCCGATATTACAATTGCTGCAATAACTGGACCTGAAGTCATCCAGGGCTCCACCAGAATGAAAGCAGGAACAGCTCAGAAAATGATACTTAACATGATATCCACATGCGTCATGGTCAAACTGGGAAGGACCTATGGGAACATGATGATTGATTTGGATGCAAACAATGAAAAGCTTTATGAC
>JAAYLF010000221.1 GCA_012522035.1 Clostridiaceae bacterium | reverse complement strand
TCAACCGCAAGTTTACAGATGTTTCTCCCAGCCAACCTCTAACATGGGGCCTGACTAATTCGGCGATAGAATCAATTAAAGATTTACGTTTCCTTGTACGAGACATTATTAAAAACTCCTTTCATGGCATTATCCTTCTGTGGGATACTTGCTCCTCTACCATCACCACAATGTTGTCAATGTGACATCCAGACAATGCTGCAAAACAATATAGTAATATATAGATTAGGTTTAATTGCAAATTTCACTCTCTTATACGTTCAATTTAAAGCATGACTATATTCTATTACCTTTTTATCTTTACATGCTTACTCTTGTCAAGTTTGTTAACTTGTCAAAGTTTTTCATCTCTCTTTAAATATTTGCCATTTCTTTTATCTTGCGCATTACCTTTATCAATGTAAGTTTCTCCTTAGTTTAAACCGCATAAAACTATGATAATCAGGACTGATACCGTAATTATCATACGAAAGCAGCAATGCTCCAGCAACAGGCTCATACTCGGATTGAAAAAGTATCAAATTATCAAGATCAGAAAGATATTCTCTAATAACTTTTTCAAGAACGAAACCTTTACCTTTGAATGAACCTCCATTCATTACAAAATGTACTTCCCTGTTCTCCCATCCCAGCTCTCTTATTCCTTCACGTATACAATCAGCAAAACCCTTGCCCGTCTGGTTTACAAAATCCTCTGCAACTCTATCCTTTAATAACATGGCATCATATACAAAAGGCACAAAATGTTGATAAGGAAGTGCATTAACATCCCACCCATTATTTGTCTTTTTCAACGCTTCAGCTATAGTCGGGGTTTGTGCAAACTCGCATATTCTCTCTGAAAGTATTGTTGGCTCAATCAAATACTGTGCAGACATTCATGCATGTAAAAAAGCACGATAACCAAGTCCTAGTGCAGCTTGATAATTAATTCGTCCTGACAAATTAAACGCTTTTCCATTTTCGTCGAATAACCATATACCTGCACCAGTCCCTACTCCCAACACCCCGCTGGGCAATCTATTCGTCCCTGCTCTCCAGGCTCCATACATATCATTGTATACTTTTATATTTTCAATAGATGTCCTTAACCTTAAGTTGTCTTCATAATATTTTTTGATATCATCACTGTCTACAGTAGCCATGCAGGCAGTCAAGGCATAAACATCAGGCATTTCAATTCCATTTCTTTGTAGCAGGTCTTTCAGATAATCCACTTGCTGTCCCAAATATCTAACTGCAAACTCAGAACTATCCTTGATGTCTTGAATAAATGCACTGTATCCAAAACCACTGAGTTTATCTACAATTAATCCATTTTCGTCTCCTAAAAGAATTTCGGTTTTTGAACCACCTTGGTCAACGCCCACAAAATATCTCATATGTATCTCCCACTCGTATCTTCATTTTCTCAATTGTACTTTCCCACCCACCATCTGTCAATAAATAACAGAGTAAAATTAACTATAGAAACAGCTATATTAGCTAGATGCGTTGTATTCAAAAACATGGTGATGTATAATATGAACAAAATTAAAGGAGTAGTCATGGGAAGATTTAAACATTTTTCTGTACTAATTGAATGCTCGGCGGGCAACACACCAAAAGTTGATACAATAAAGCATTTTATACGCATGCTCTCCCGCATGGGGTACAATGAGCTTTATCTAGGCTGCACAGATGCATATAAAATGGAGGGTGAACCCTACTTCAACTATAAACGAGGGGGCTATACTACAGAAGACTTTCAGGAGATGGATGCATGTGCAAAGGAAAACGGTATCGAACTCATAGCCAGCATACAAACTCTTGGCCATTTGCATTTTCTGCAGCGTCATGAATCTTATAGGGATTTGATGGATAATGACCACGTCCTGCTGGTGGGAGATGAACGTGTATACAAACTAATTGACAAAATGTTTGCTACCATTTCAAAAGGACTATCCACTAAGCGCATTCACATAGGATATGACGAGTGTTGGGGCTTGGGTCTTGGCAACTATCTCAAAAAGAATCCGCCTGCAGACAAGAAAGAGCTTCTACTTCGTCATCTCTCCAAGGTGACTAACATTGCCTCCAAATACGGATACACTTGCGAAGTTTGGCATGATATGCTGACAGAAACCTTGAATACCAAAGTTACCGCAGAACAAGTCAGAAATGCACTTCCAGAAAACACGACAATGTTCTATTGGAACTACTTTGAAGGCGATGTTCATGTGCTTAGATCCGGACTAGATAATATGTTTAAATATACTGATAAAGTTGGATACGCAGGCAGCGTCTTCAAATGCGGCTCAATGGCACCAATGAATACTTTCAGCCTGTCAAGACTGCTTACCCAGATGCGCGTGGCAGAAGAAAAAGGACTTGACCATTTTATGATTACACTTTGGTCTGACAATGGTGCATGGGTCAACAATTATACAGTACTGCCGGCACTTTATGCATGTGCAGAGTTCAACATTGGACGTTGGGACGGCACAGGCGAATTGGACAAAGCAAGGTTTAAAGATATTACAGGGGCAGACTATGATGACATGCTCTCACTTGATTACCTTGATGACCCGTATAAAAAGAAACTGACAAACACTCACGCCAATCTCACCTTTCTCATATTCTTTGCCGACCTGTTAAATGGTGGATGGGATTTGTTGTACGACAAGGATATGCCAAAGACTTATGAAGACTTGGCTAACCATTATCAAAGATTAGCCTGCGGAGATTACTCCCATGTTTTCAAATGTGCAGAAAAACTAGCCCGGGTTCTAAGCATTAAGTGCCTTTTAGGACTAACTATTAGAAATGCATACAAAGCAAATGACACCAAAACACTGAAGGAATCAGTGGAAAGGTTGAAAGAACTCGAAAACGCTATAATTGAGTTTTCAAAAGCATATGCTGATATGTGGCTTCACGATTCTATGCCGTATGGTCTTGAAGTATGCCAGACGTTAATAGGAGGCCAGATGCTTAGAACTTCTTATGTCAAACAAGTTATAGAAGCATATCTTAAAAGCGGACGACCCATACCAGAACTGGCATGTGAAACAATAGTGCCAGATTTGCCACCTGGCACCACACAAGACTCCTGTTGGATTGCAGACTGGAAGTTATTGATAAGCAACTGTGGGTTTTAGTCATGCAGCAGCTTCTTCAGGATAAAAGAAATTCTCCAATAATGAAGAAACCTTAGCTATACGCCCCTCGGCAAAGGGGCTTTCCAAACCTGCCTTTTCTACGCTTTCCAAATAACTCAAGCTCCAGTCACTATTCATCAAGTCCAAATAGTGGTCTACACCGCTACCCTTTTTGGCCAATTCATGCTCATATATCTGTATTGCTGCATCGTTTGAAATGCAGTAGCCGATGACGTAAAAAGGCAGTTCGTAAAAATGAATTATATCAACCCATTGAAGCGAATAGTAGTCTTTCCATTCATCATCATATAATCCAAAACTTACAGCGCACTGGTTGGCTATACTATTTATATTCTC
>JAAYLF010000020.1 GCA_012522035.1 Clostridiaceae bacterium | reverse complement strand
GTGACCGAAAACTTTTATTACATTCTTTAGAACAACAACATAGACAGGGAACCGTCAAACAGCAAGAGGCTGTACGGCTTTAGCGAAGATGCGTATCTGTGTGTAAGAAGCAAATCCGCTGGCAAGGTATCTCTTGATATAGGAACTGACGTAGGCATGAAGAGAATAACCGGCGATTTGAAAGGAAGTCTGTTCTTCGATAAGAACTTTGATGAAATCATATTCCAGGAAGGTAACAAGTTGTATTTGTGGAAGAAGGACAAGCTGCATGAAATAGGGGAGTACAGCAGGATTAATAGTGTTGCTATCATGGAATAAGGGGTGATGGGTTTGAAGAACTTTGTAATTTTCATGGCAATCATACTTGTGCTGATTGTAGTGATTTTGGTTATTCCGAAGAAGGACGATAATCTGGTTCCGGTTACTCCAACACCAACAATAACCAATACACCCCAGCCAACTCCAAACCAGGATGCAACTCCAACCCCACCTGAACTCGACAAGGAAATTGAATTTACAGACATATATTTGGAACTGGTAGTAAGAGAAGTGCTGAACAAGCCAATTGGTGCAATACTGGAGTCGGAAGTCAGGCAGATTAAGGAGCTTGAGGCAAGGGTGTGTGCAATTCGCAGCATAGAGGATCTGAAGTATTTCACCTCCCTTGAGAGACTTGATTTGTATGGAAACAGAATAAGTGACATAAGTGTACTTAAAAATCTTACAAATCTTAAGTATCTGGATCTTAGTCATAATTTTAGTTCGATTTATGTAGGAGACAGGGAAGGGATGGTACTGGAACCTCTTAGAAACCTTACACGTTTGGAAGAACTGTATCTTGATAAAAACTTTATCTCGGATATAAGTCCGCTATCCAGCCTTGTTTCGCTGAAACGACTGAGCCTGAGACAGAACAGGATATCTGATGTGTCTCCTTTGAAAAGGTGCGTGAATCTGGAATATCTGGATTTGTCAAAAAACTACCATGAAGCCAGAGAACAGGAGTATTATGGTGTTGAGGATCTCACAGCGCTTTCAAACCTTGTGAAGCTTGTTTATATCGATGTAAGTTTTAATACTGTAGAGGATATTACGCCGCTGTCGGTATTGCCTAATCTTGAGGTGCTGCTGGCAAGGGAGAACTGGATTGAAGATATAGAGTGTCTTAGAGGACATGAAAAGCTTAGGGAGCTTGATGTACATCTTAACATGATATCTTACTTTGATGCCATATTGGAGATGCCTTCCCTTGAGAAAATGTCCTATGATGGAAATCCGATTATGGACTATTATCCGATTGATGTGTTCGAAGGAGTAATTACACCAACTCCGGATCTTTCAACCCCACAGCCCACATATTGATTATATTACCCGATTATGTTAGTCTTACGCAAGGCGTTAGCCTTGAGCATATAAAATACATGTTGGAAAGGAGCACTACGCAAGTAGGACATTATGTTGATTGAGAAGATTAGAAAGAACAGTGATGAATACGGAAGCATTCCTTTTTGGAGCTGGAACGACAGACTTGATCCTGAAGAGTTAAGAAGACAAATAAATGTAATGAATGAAATAAGCATGAATGGCTTTTTCATGCATGCCAGAGGAGGTCTTGAAACCGAGTACCTGAGCGATGACTGGTATGACTGCATAAGGCAGTGCGTTGATGAAGCAAAGAAACTGGGTATGGAAGCCTGGTCCTATGATGAAAACGGCTGGCCAAGTGGTTTTGCTGGCGGAAAACTGCTGGAAGACAAAAAGAATCATGCGACATATCTGGAACATGAGATAAAGGATGCATTTGACAATACTGCTCTTGGTGTTTACAAGGTAACCGATAAAGGTATTGAAAGACTGCATGACAACATGGAGGGAGTTAACGAATATTTCTGCGTATATCAGAAATATGATTCTTCCTATGTGGATACAATGGATGCTGAGATTACAAAGGAATATATCAGGCTTACGCATGAAGATTACAAAAAGGTGTTGGGTGAAGACTTTGGCGTAGGAAAAGGCATGCCAGGATTCTTTACGGACGAACCGCAGTACTACAGGTATAAAACACCTTGGTCAAACAAACTAAGGGATGAATTTGGCAAGAAATATGGTTATGACATAATGGATTATTTGCCCGCCCTTTTTGTAAAATTTGACGAAGAGTATCTTGATTGGAAGAAGATAAGGTACGACTACCACTACCTTATTCATGAGCTGTATACCAACAATTTTATTAAAGTAATATATGAGTGGTGCGAGGAAAACAATTGCCTTTTGACAGGACATACAGTCGAGGAAGCAAGGCTGTCGACCCAGATGTGGTGCTGTGGAGGTGCTATGCCTTTCTATGAGTACCAGCATATACCTGGCATTGACCATCTGGGAAGGGGAATACCTGCTGACATTGCTCCAAAGCAGGTAGGTTCCGTTGCAGCCCAGCTGGGCAGAAAGAAAGTGCTCAGTGAGATGTTTGGATGCTGTGGCTGGGACGTATCACCTTACGAGCTTAAGAAAATAGCCGAGTGGCAGTATGCCAGCGGTGTGAATCTTATGTGTCAGCACCTTTACCCTTATTCCATAAGAGGACAGAGAAAGAGGGATTATCCAGCCTTCTACTCAGAACACCTTCCATGGCAGGAACAGATGACTGATTTCAATGTATATTTCAAGCGTCTTGGTTACGTTCTTGCAATGGGTAGTGAATTGGTTAACACACTGATTATTCACCCCATACACAGTGCATATCTCACATACAACAGGCAAGAGGATATGGAATCTGTACTGGAGCTTGAAAGAGAGTTTGAGAATATTACGAACATGTTTTCTCAAAACCAGATTGCATACCACTACGGAGATGAAACCCTGATGGCCAAGCACGCAAAAGTAAATGATGACGGAACCTTAAGTGTGGGACTGTGTACTTACGAGTATGTGGTGCTGCCATATTGTCAGACTCTGGATTCAAGCACTGTTGAGCTTCTTAAGGAGTTTCTTGACAAGGGTGGAAAACTGTATCTGTATAAAGGTATTCCGGAAAGGATTGACGGAAGAAAGGCGGATTTGAGTTTCCTTAAGCAAACCTGCACTTTTGAGGATATTAAGGATGCACAGATTGTCAAGCTTTCAAAGAATGGAAGCAATATTCCTTATCTTCGTGTGATGACAAGGGATACAGAGGATGGAAGAATTTTCTACATTCTCAATCTGTCGGATGAGGTAATCAAGGATGTGGATGTTGTAATCAAAGGCAGAAAGGAATTATCCGTTCTTGATCTGATGGATTTGAATCTGAAGGAAGTTGCTGGCAGCAAGCTGAGTTTTGAAGGCGGTGAGTCCTTTGTGCTTGTTGAAAAGGCAAGTGATGTGAAGGCGGATATGGAAGTACGTGAGTTTGCCAAGAGAAAGATCGAAGGCAGGTTTGTATTCAAGGATAAAGTTGTAAATTCCATAAACCTGGACTATGCATACATGTCATATGATGGCGAAACATATGAAAAGCTTATGCCTGTAATGCAGATAAAGGATCTTCTTTTCAGGAGAAGATATGAAGGAAAGCTGTATCTGAAATATGAGTTTAATGTCAAGGAGATACCAAATACTTTAAGGGCATGTTTTGAGCCTTTGAAATATACGTCTGTAAAGGTAAATGGGATGGAAGTTGTGCTTTCTGATGAATGGTTCCTGGACAGAAGCTTCCTGACAGCTGACATATTGGAGTTTGTAAAGGAAGGAAAGAACGAACTTGTTTTTGAGCTGGATTACTATCAGGATGACTATGTATATTACGTTCTTTATGGAGGGGTATCTGAGTCCTTGAGGAACTGTTTGAACTTTGATACGGAAATTGAAAGCGTATACCTTTATGGCGACTTTTCCGTTGTTTGTGACAGTGACTTTACAAGCTCAAGGAATAATGTTCTTGAGTATGCCGGTCAGTTCCATATTGCAAGACAGAAGGAGGATGTGGATATTTCCGATGTGGTAAAAGACGGCTATCCCTTCTTCTCTGGGAAAATGCATGTTGCAAAGACTTTCAATGTGGACAAGATTCAGAAGATGGAATTGATTGTGGATGGAAGATATTCCGTTTGCGACTGTTATGTAAATGGCAAAATGGCAGGCAGGCTCATGTACAAGAACCACTGCGATATCACAGAGTTTGTAAAAGAAGGGGAGAATGAGCTGGAGCTGGTCTTTTACAACTCACAGAGAAACCTTCTTGGACCACATCATTTTGTAGATCCCGAACCAACAGCGTTGGGTCCTGTACAATTCTCCCTAGAGAACATGTGGACGGAAGAAGGATGTCCTGCTCACTTGGATAGATATTCCTTTGTAAGGTTTGGTGCAGACATTTACATTGGAACTTGACATTTAATAACGCAATTCTGTATAATTAAAACGCAATGGTTGTTCATTGCGTCTTTTTTTATTGTTAATAATTTGTGGAGGATGGTAGTATGGTAGTAAAAATCTTGCTGCTGGCCGTTTTTTTTACTGTTACGACAGTAATTGGGCTGATATCAAGAAAAAAAGTCGTGTCAGTAAATGACTTTGTATTGGGCGGCAGAAACATTGGAGCGTGGTTGGGAGCATTTTCATACGGAACGGCGTATTTTTCTGCGGTTGTATTCGTAGGTTACGCAGGACAGTTTGGATGGTCGTATGGAGTTGCTGCAGTATGGATTGGCCTTGGAAACGCCTTTGTAGGAAGCCTTATGGCCTGGGCGCTTTTGGGCAATAGGACAAGGACAATGACAAAACATCTGGATACAGCCACAATGCCTGAATTTTTTGAGAAGAGGTATGGAAGCAAAGCCATAAAGCTGGCTGCCGCAATTATCATGTTTGTATTCTTAATCCCATATTCGGCATCAGTTTACAAGGGATTGTCAGGCATATTCACAAAAGCCTTCAACATTGACTTTGTTTGGTGTGTTGTCGGAATGGCTGTATTGACCGCAGTTTATGTGGTACTGGGAGGATACATAGCGTCATCCATTAATGATTTCATTCAGGGAATCATTATGCTGTTTGGAATTGTTGCGGTAATTGTATCCGTGTTTAATGGAAAAGGTGGCTTTACTGAATCAATAACACTTTTGTCCCAGCAAGAAGTAACCTCAGGTGCCAATGCTGGCATGAATGGAGCGTATGTGTCATTCTTTGGTCCTGAACCTTTTGCTCTGTTGGGAGTCGTAATTCTCACAAGCCTTGGTCCTTGGGGACTGCCTCACATGATACACAAGTTTTATTCCATAAAGGACGAAAAGGCTATTCGCAAAGGTACAATCATATCCACGTTGTTTGCCTTGATAATAGCAGGCGGTTCGTACTTCATGGGCGCTTTTGGAAGGCTTTATGTTGAAAGTGACGCAAATGGCATGCCGGTAACAGGATCTGACGGTATTGTACCTGCCATGTTGTCTTCGGTATTGCCCGACATATTGCTGGGAGTAATTGTAGTTTTGATTTTGTCCGCTTCAATGTCGACACTGTCTTCCCTTGTCATATCTTCTTCATCAACCTTTGCCATTGATTTTGTCAAAGGCTTTCTGTACAAGAAGATTGACGGCAAAAAGCAGATGCTTGTAATTCGTATAATGAGTGCCTTCTTCATCCTGGTTTCAGTTCTTATTGTGTTGTTCAGCAATGAACTAATATCAGGACTTATGTCCATATCCTGGGGAGCTTTGGCAGGAGCGTTTCTTGCACCATTCCTTTATGGACTGTTCTGGAAAGGTGTAACAAGAGCAGGCGTCTGGGCAGGATTTGTAACCGGTGTTGCGATTACTGTTGCAAACATTTTTACCCAAACCTTCATTGCACCAGTGGCAGGAGCTTTGGCAATGCTTGCATCATTGGTGGTGGTTCCGGTAGTAAGCCTGGTTACACCAAAAGTTGAGAAGGAACGAATTGACGAGTGTTTTGAGTGTTTTAATGGAAATACGGAAAAGGAAGAATCAGAATACCTGAAAGGGGTATCTGTTGCATCATAAATTTAGATTGAAGGAGATTTTATATGTTGTTGTTGGGAAATGAAGCAGTTGCAAGAGGAGTCTGGGAGGCCGGTGTAAAGGTTGTATCGTCCTACCCAGGAACACCAAGTACTGAGATTACCGAGAGTATTGCCAGGTACGAGGATGTTTACTGCGAATGGGCTCCAAACGAGAAGGTTGCTCTTGAAGTGGCAATAGGGGCATCCATTGCCGGTGCAAGAGCGATGTGCTGTATGAAGCATGTGGGACTTAATGTCGCTGCGGATCCTTTGTTTACATCCTCCTACACAGGGGTGAATGGAGGATTGGTTATAGTTGTGGCAGATGATCCAGGAATGCATTCATCACAGAACGAACAGGATTCCAGGTTTTATGCACTTGCAAGCCATGTGCCGATGCTTGAACCTTCAGACAGTGAAGAGTGTAGAATATTTACCAAACTGGCTTTTGAGATAAGCGAAGAGTACGATTGTCCTGTAATTCTCAGACTGACTACAAGAATTTCCCACTCCAGGGGTCTTGTTAACATCCAGGATAAAGAAAGTATTGGTAACAAAGAGTATGTAAAAGACATAATGAAGTATGTCATGATGCCTGGAATGGCAAAAAGGCGCCATTTGGTTGTGGAAGACAGGATGAACAGGCTGTCTGCATATTCCAACAAGCTGGATATTAACAGGATTGAGTGGAACAGCAAAAGTGTCGGTATTATTACATCCGGGATATCGTATCAGTATGTGAAGGAAGTATTCAAGGATGCGTCGGTTTTGAAAATTGGCATGGTTCATCCTCTGCCGCTGGATTTGATCAAACAGTTTGCAGAAGAGGTTCAGGAGCTTGTGGTAATTGAGGAGCTTGAACCATTTATTGAGAACCATGTACGACAAATGGGCATCAAGGTAAAAGGCAAGGAGCTTACTGGTAGACAAGGAGAGCTTTCAACAACAATATTG
>JAAYLF010000220.1 GCA_012522035.1 Clostridiaceae bacterium | reverse complement strand
TCTTAGCTCATGTTTACGTAATTCCAATTCCATATTATACCACCATTTATTATTTTTTCTTCTGATTATACCACATGGGACATAATCACATGTGGTATAGTAAGACATTATCATATTTTAACGACAAATCAGTTGTAGAGAAAGGCACAAGGAGTTGTTCCCTTGTGCTTTCTTTGATATAATCAAACAGGTGTGGAAATATCTACATAAATATTATGTGAAGTTTTAATTAAATTCTTTTATATTGCTCAAAATGTACTTGCAAATTTTTCTCTAAAGTTATAAAATCATAAATGGTGTTTTTTTAAGCATATGAAAGGTGGAGGACAGATGAATTTTTTAGAAAGTATATGCGAACGAGCAAAAAAAGATTTAAAAAACATTGTACTTCCTGAAAGCGAAGATATTAGAACTATAAAAGCTGCAGCGCTTGTTCAGGAAAGAGGAATAGCAAATATCATACTTGTCGGGGAAGAAGATAAAATAAATGAATTGGCAGAAGGATTGGATATATCCAAATGCAAGATTATAAACCCCAATACTTACGAAAGATTCGAAGAATACGCACAAGCTTTCTACGAACTCAGAAAATCCAAAGGCATTACAATCGAAAAGGCAAGAGAGACAATGAAGGATTACGTCTACTTTGCCACCATGATGGTTAAAATGGGTGAAGCTGATGGCATGGTATCCGGAGCAGTCCATTCAACAGCAGATACAGTAAGACCTGCGCTTCAAATCCTGAAAACAAAACCAGGTGTTAAAATGGCATCTGCTTTTTTTGTGATGGTCGTTCCTGATTGCGAGTACGGAGCAAATGGTGTATTTGTATATGCGGATAGCGGAGTTGTTGAGAATCCAGATGCAAGCGGACTTGCTGATATTGCAATTGAATCTGCCAACTCCTTCAAGCAATTGGTTCAGGAAGAACCCATTGTTGCAATGCTGTCATACTCAACCTATGGCAGTGCAAAAAGCGAACTTACTGAAAAAGTTATTGAAGCAACAAGAATTGCCAAGGAGAAAGCACCTGAGCTGCTTCTTGATGGTGAACTTCAGGCAGACGCTGCTTTGGTACCTGATATTGGCCAAAAGAAGGCTCCAGGCAGCAAGGTTGCAGGATATGCGAACGTATTGATTTTCCCTGATTTGAATTGTGGAAATATTGCGTACAAGCTTACTCAAAGACTTGCAAAGGCTGAAGCATACGGTCCAATACTTCAGGGATTGGCAAAACCAGTTAATGACCTTTCAAGAGGTTGTTCAGCTGAGGACATAGTTGGTGTTGTAGCAATAACTTGCGTACAAGCGCAGAAATAAATATATCGGGAGGCAGTAATGAAAAATATTTTAGTTATAAACTGTGGCAGCTCGTCGTTGAAATATCAATTGATTAATGCTGAAGACAAGGTAATGCTGGCAAGAGGTTTGTGTGACAGAATAGGAATCGATAACTCCTTTATACGCCAGAATGTTAATGGAAGCAAGGAATACAGAAAAGAAGTTGAGTTGCCTGATCACAATGCAGCAATAAATGAAGTAATTAAAGCTCTAACAGATAAAGAGTATGGAGTAATTGAATCATTGGAAGATATATATGCAGTAGGTCACAGGGTTGTACATGGAGGAGAGTATTTCAAGAGCTCTGTTGTTATTGACGAAAACGTAGTCAAAGCTATAGAAAAGTGCATTCCTCTTGCACCACTGCACAATCCTCCAAATATAACCGGAATCAAGGCTTGCCAGAAGGCTATGCCAAATGTTCCCCAGGTTGCGGTATTTGATACTGCATTTCATCAGACAATGCCAAAGGAAGCATATATTTACGCTTTGCCATATGAATATTATGAAAAGTATTCCATTAGAAAATACGGCTTCCACGGCACATCCCACCAGTATGTTGCTGAAAGGGCTGCTGAGATGCTGGGCAAGCCTCTTGAGGAAACAAGAATCATTACATGCCATATCGGCAATGGCGGCAGCATAACAGCTATACAGGGTGGAAAGTCAATAGATACATCCATGGGATTCACACCTCTTGACGGCCTTGTTATGGGAACCAGAAGCGGAAATGTAGATGCCGCTGCAGTTCTTTACATCATGGAGGAAGAGAATCTCTCCTGTAATGAAATGAACCTTATACTTAACAAGAAGTCTGGATTGCTCGGTGTATCTGGTGTCAGCAATGACATGCGCGATGTAACTGAAGCAAAGGAAAAAGGCAATGAAAGAGCCGAGCTTGCAATTAAGTTGTTCAACTACAGGGTCAAGTCATATATAGGTCAGTATATGGCATTAATGGGCGGTGCTGATGCGATTGTATTTACAGCTGGTATTGGCGAGAACAACCCCGAAACCAGATATGAGTGCTGCAAGAACCTTGAGTTCCTTGGAATAAAGATTGATCAGGAAAGAAACAACCAGAAAGCTGAAGAGTTTGAAATCTCAACAGATGATTCCAAAGTCAAGGTCTTTGTTATAGCTACCAATGAGGAGCTTGCAATAGCCAAAGAAACTGCTAAACTTGTATAATGCCAATTAGGTATTGACATTTGTGTAAATTTTTGAGTATAATAAAGTCTATCGGTTTATGCATATTTTGCGCATACCGGTATTTATTAGGAGGTGTTAATGATGATTGGTCCAAAAAGAAGATGGTCTAAAGCGAGAACAAGAAAAAGAAGAGCAAATTACAAAATTTCTTCCCCAAATTTGGTAGAATGTCCACATTGCCATGAATATAAATTACCTCACAGGGTATGCGGTGCATGTCAACAATACAAGGGTCGTGAAGTTTTCGCTACAGCCGAGGAATAATATATATTCATGAATGGAATCAAGCAGTAGTCGCAAGACTGCTGTTTTTTCTAAAGAAATGAATGTTTTTGAAGCAAAGACGAAACCCTTCGTCTTTCTTTTTTAGCATTTTGAAAAAATAATGGTATAATTGTGAAGGTAAGAATATATTAGGAGTAGTTCTATGAAAAAACCAGTAGTCGCTATAATTGGGAGACCCAATGTAGGGAAAAGCACATTTTTCAATTTTATAGCAGGAAAAAGAATATCCATAGTTGAAAACATACCCGGAGTTACAAGGGATAGAATATATGAAGACGTGGAATGGCGCGGTCGTGTGTTTTCCTTTGTTGACACCGGAGGACTTGAGATGGATTCAAAGGACAGCATTCTTATGCAGATGAGGTGTCAGGTAGAGATAGCACTGGAGCTTGCTGATGTCATTTTGTTCATGGTGGATGCAAAAGATGGAGTGACAGCCAATGACAAAGAGATAGCCACCATGCTGAGAAGGTTTGGCAAGCCCTTGCTGTTGGTAGTAAACAAAGTTGATAATATCGGTGAACCTCCACCGGAAATTTATGAGTTTTACAACCTGGGTATTGGAGACTTTTTCTGCATATCCTCATCCCATGGCCTTGGAATAGGTGAGGTTTTGGACAAGGTATATGAATTATGTCCTGAAACCGAATTTGAGGATGACGAAGAGGGTATAATCAAGGTTGCAGTTTTAGGAAAACCAAATGTTGGCAAATCTTCTTTGATTAACAAAATACTGGGCGAGGATAGGGTTATTGTAAGTGATGTTCCTGGCACTACCAGGGACGCTATCGACACATATTATACAATTGATGATCAAAAGTTTTGTTTCATAGATACTGCAGGACTTAGAAAAAGAGGAAAAATAACAGACAATATTGAAAGATACAGTACCATGCGTTCTTTGAGAGCGGTGGATAGAAGCGATGTTGTGTTGATTGTTATAGATGCCACCGAAGGTGTAACGGAGCAGGATACGAAAATTGCAGGTTATGCTCACAACCAGGGCAAGGCTTCAATAATTCTGGTAAACAAATGGGATTTAATAGAAAAGGACTCTAAGACTGTTGATGAATATAGAGAAGCGGTCTACAACAAGCTTGGATTCATGCTTTATGCTCCGGTCGAGTTTATTTCTGCCAAGACTGGCCAAAGGGTAAACAGGTTGGTTGACATGATACAGCGGGTAGCATCTTCCAGTGAAACAAGAGTACCTACTGGCATGCTGAACGATGTTCTTAACGATGCAATGCTAATGGTTCAGCCTCCTTCCGACAAGGGCAGAAGACTCAAGATTTATTATATGACGCAAGTGAAGGTAAAACCGCCTACATTCGTCATATTCTGTAATGACGAGAAACTTTT
>JAAYLF010000019.1 GCA_012522035.1 Clostridiaceae bacterium | reverse complement strand
ATATTAACCTACATACTCCTCCAATTTATAACTTTC
Source organism: Clostridiaceae bacterium (assembly GCA_012522035.1). GTDB lineage: Bacteria > Bacillota > Clostridia > UBA1212 > DUPL01 > DUPL01. The sequence continues at coordinate 2,199 of JAAYLF010000019.1, read as the reverse complement.
TAAGTATGGCAAATATGTTGGCTGCAATAGTATCAGGCCGTATGACCATTCCACCGTAATTTCCGGTTACGCAATTGTGCGTATCTGGGAAGCAGCCATCAAACAATCCTTGCGCATACTGCTCATACGTAGATGGAATGTTGTGTGGCATCCATTTTTCCTCCCTGTGATCAATTATCCATCTTAATGCGGCACATGTTATCCCCCTATGGAATTTGAACCAGTCTATTTCCTTGTCAATTTCAGCCCAGTCTATACCTCGGTTGGAAGAGTCGGCAAATACGGAAAGAACCTCCCACTGGACATGGTCTCTAACCCAGTTTGCAAAGTACCAGTCGCTTGAACACAGACAGGGTTTTGTATTGTACTTCATAGGAAGATTCTCAGGTTCCCAAAGATGAGTAAACGGCAGTATTGACCTTATCCAATAAATCGCTTTGTCAAGGTAATATTTATCTCCTGACTCCCTGTAAAACTCATAAAATGCGATAGCTGCATGTCCTGCTGCATAAAGATTTGGCGCATGCAATGGAGTCTCCCAAAAGTCTCCACCCTCGGGCCTTGTAAAGCAGTCGCAGAAATCCAAAGCCGCTTTAGCCGCCTCATAATATATCCTGTTCTTGGTTTTCCTGTATATGTCGATCAGTTCAAGAGCAGGAACAACACACATGTCAAGGGCAGTGTCATATGCCTGACCCATTGGTTCACAGAACTCCCTTGCTACAATAAAATCATCCTTGCTTTTATGCCTTCCGTCCGGCTCGAATCTGAACGATCCGTCTTCCTTCTGCCATGACAAGATTGTCTTTCCTCTTTCATCCCAGTCACATTCTCCTCTATGTCTTGCTTCCTGCTTGCTTTCGCATATTCTAATCTTTTCTTTCAATTCCTTGGCAAGTTGTTCTTCAGGATATTCTTCCACATACCAACTAACAACATTAGGCACATGGAAGCTGAAACTTTCTCTTTGTGCCACGCCAAAACCTTTTTCATCATGCCAAAGGTTTGTGTTGTAGTGATTGGCCATCTTGACAAGTTGGCTTATGTAATAGTCCCTTGTGTCATCCACATCAATAAGACCATGCCTCTTGACCCAGTAAACTATGGCATCCAAAGAATTTCCCTTTGTCAGGAAGATCTCGCTGTCAAATCTGACTATCTGATGAAGATGCATTTCTAAAGGATATTCTGCATAAATCTGGTTTTCGTCCAGTTCACCACTTGCACAAGGCAGCATAAGTCCCATAAGACTGTTGTCCATTCTGTCAACAAAATTGGGCACTGCATACACCGGTTGTGGATAATGGACTCTGTAGTTGAACCATCTGGTTGCCCACTTATTCGGATTCCATGACAGGCCTATCGCATCCCCTTCATGGGAAACAGTCATACAAGGGATTGCTACCTTGTTGGGATGTGGAGCGACCTTGTTGTACCAAGGTTCTCTGAACCAATCACTTCCACTGGACCATTCCCTGTCAACAAGCCACTCAACACCAGGGAATATACCGTCCGTCTTGTCGACCCCAAAGGTCCCTTCCCCTACCTTCAGCCATGGACCCCTAATATACTTTACATACATATTGATCCCTGCAGTCAGGTAAGATTCCATCTTTACAACAGGCTCCTTTTTGTCCATCTTAAGCACTACCCTGCCAGAAAGACACGTCTTGTCAAAGGGATAGTACATCCAGGGTGCAAAAGAAGTGCCATCCAGCATTTTCTGCACATTCATTGATTTGACTTCAAAAACAAGTGAATAAGATTCGTCATCTTCAACCAGTTCGTAAGTATCCGCCTCAAGACGCATGGGAATTTCCTGATCTCGAACAAGCAGTTCGCCAAGATGTTCAAGAATCGCCATTAGCTTGCCTTCCTTGGTGTAAATCTCACCGTAACCCCATCCACTTAGCCTTTTGTGCATGACCAGTTTCATGGATCCATTGTCAAGAGTTACTGTTTCACCTGTAGTCGCAGCATGTTTGTACATATGTAAACCTCGCTTTCATCAATTTGTAATGATTATAGAGTCCTCAATTAAAAAAGTCAAAATTTAAGCGCCCGTTGACCGCGTCATTTTGTTCTAGGTTTTAAGGATATAGTATTAGCTGTGTTTTTTGACCCTTTAAATATGCTTGATACTTTGTGATGTTTTCAGTATATCATGATGTAAATTAACCTGCAAGAGCACATTCGATT
>JAAYLF010000018.1 GCA_012522035.1 Clostridiaceae bacterium | reverse complement strand
ACTTTATACAAGCGACAACGATGGAGCAAGCTGGGCAGGACCTGCAGTTGTAATTGATCCGGTTTATCCGGTTAGAGCGTTTGATCCTATGCTTTGGACTGATCCCGATGGACGCATGTGGCTGTTCTGGAGTCAAAGCTATTATATGTTTGATGGAAGAGCTGGAGTCTGGGCTATTTATACAGACAATCCTGAAGATTCAAACCCAACCTGGAGTGAACCGGTCAGGATTGCAAATGGTGTTGCCATGAACAAGCCCATTGTTCTTAGTGACGGCACATGGATGCTTCCTACGTCCGTTTGGCGTCATGGCAATGATTGGTCCATGTATGGTGAAATAGGTTCCAATGTTTATGTATCCACAGACAAGGGCAAGACTTGGACTTTTAGAGGAAACATTAAAGGTTATGAAGGTGAAAGCAATGCCGATGAGAACATGGTTGTTGAACTTAGCGACGGCACCCTTATGATGTATATTAGAACGTCGGTGGGTATAGAGAAGAGCTATTCATATGATAAAGGTTACACATGGACGGATGCTGTTAATGCAAACATATCGAAAACAGTGTCAAGGTTCTATCTGTCAAAGCTTGATTCCGGCAACCTTATACTAGTATATCACAACCCTCCTGCAAAGGACGGAAGCCGTTCATATTTGACGGCAGCAATCTCTACTGATGACGGACAAACATGGCAGGGTAATCTTGTTCTTGATGAGAGAAATGGTGTTTCCTATCCAGATGGAATCCAGGTGGAAGATGGCAGAATATATGTCATATATGATAGAAACCGATTTACCGACATGCAGATTCTAATGGCAGTCATTACAGAGGAAGACATAATGGCGGGCAGTTTGGTCAATCCATCTTCCAGACTAAAGGTACTGGTTAATAATAACGGAGTTGCAGCTCCCAAAGTACCTGAAGACCTGAAGAATACTGGCATAACACCTACCGATGGTGGAAGAGTTGCGATATTGGAAAACGGAAAAACAATATTCTTAAATCGTGAAGGGCGAGTTTTTAGAAATCTGCCCACTAAGTTCTTTGGCATGTACTACGTATTTTCCAACCTGGAAAACAGCTCTGCAAGAATTGACATACCAGGAGATGTATATGTTTTCACCAAAAGAGATGGTGCAACGGAATATGTTTCTTTGCATGATAAATTGACTGAACAGGGATTTGTGCGCGACACTTCTGTTCCTCCATTTAAAATGTTTGATCAGGCTGGGGTGGAAGATACGGTTGTATACCACAAGTACAGCAATGCAGGCGAGACGATAAGCTTTGCAAACTGGGTGGTTATTGCATACAAACCTGCTGACGGTGTTTATGTTGACAGGGAAGTTATACCTCAATACGGAGACATTACATTAAGCTATACCGGCATTGAGAGTGGAAGCTGGTATGCGTTGATTCCGCACAACCATGAAGCAAACAGGGACAGAGCTATAGCCTGGAAGTACTACATACAAGGAAATGGTATTGTTAGAGTAATAAAAGACAGGCAGGGCGGATTTGTTACAGGCGACCTTGCAGCAGGCAAGTATGATTTGGTTGTAATGACAGGTTATACAGAGGTTATGAGAACAACCATTACAGTTGAGTATGATGAACCAACCCCGTTGGCTTTTAAGTGGTTGTTTGACAAACCTGAAGCTGTCAACTATGCAACTGCTGGAAACAATGTCGAACTGGTGTTTGATGAGATTACCAAATCCGTAAGGTTTGTATTTATCCCTGATGATGGTAGCAAGGTAAGTGATCCTTATGTATCCTTTCCTGTAACTGAAGAAGGTGTTCTTGCGGAAGATTATCCTGTAATATCATTCATGATAAGGAAAAGAGCAGGAACTCCTGATTCAGGACAAATATTCTTCCACACACGATCATCAGGTGGCTACTCACAAGCTAACTCCATTACGTTTTCATACCAGCCAACTGCGGATTGGCAGATTGTGAGCATTGACATGTCACAAAACGCCAACTGGAAAGGTGAAGTTGTATCCATACGACTTGATCCGTTTGGTAATTGCAATGAGGGCGATGAGTTTAAGATCAAGTATATTGCATTCTTTGACTCAATGGAAAAAACCAGCATATTTAAAGGTTTTGACAAACATATTGTAAAGGTTGAGGGTGCAGAAAACGGAGTTGTAACTGGCGGCGGAGTTTATGGAGAAGGTGCTTCGTACAACCTTTATGCATACCCGTTCGAAGGTTTTGCTTTTGGTGGATGGTATGATGGTGCTACAGGTGAAGTTATCAGCACAAACCCTTCATACCAAGGTGTAGCAACTGGTAATATGAACATTACTGCGAGGTTTTTCAGCCTTGAAGGAAAGAATGGCTTTGTTTATGAGACCCTTGGAGCGCAGATAAGAACAGCTCCACCGGATGGATTAAGATTTGTAACCCAAGTAAACAAAAGCTTCATACCAGAAAATGCAACTAATATTGTGTATGGTACACTTGTTACCCTTGAGCGCAATCTTGGAGACAGGGACAATACGGAAGCTTGTTATTGGGGCTGAAGGATTCAAGTATCTGGATATTAAGGGTGAAAAGCTCTACAGGGAAACAGAAGAGTATATCTGGTTTACCGCAGTTATAATTGACATACCTGAACATGAGCATGACTCAAACTTTGTAGCCAGAAGCTATATTACCTACACCGATGGAGAGGGTACTCACACTATTTATGACAGACCTATTGTTAGAAGTGTGAACATGGTCAAAAGCATGGTACAAGGAGGCAATTAAGATGAAATTGGATTACGAGCAGCCGGATATAGAGATATGTTTCTTTGAAACGGAGGATGTGATTACAGAAAGTGGCGATAACTTTGGCAACTTCAAGGATTTGATTTAGTATCATTTACAGCAGGTGGGATGAACCCCGCCTGCTTTTTCTATCTGCATGTAGCTTGAAATGTATATGAAAATGGTGTAATATGTAGGAAATTGTTACAGTTAAATAAGATGATATTAAAATCCAGGAGGTTGTAATGGATAAAAAGGTCATAAGCTATACTTATCGATGCATCCTCGAATATATCAACACATTATGCAAGCGTGCTGGTATTTTGGAAGGCTGTTATTACGATCATGGAACAGATTTGGAGTATGAGAAGGCAAGTCAAATTGCAGAGATGTTCGTCACCAGGAAGAATGATGACAGAAATGAACCGGGAATCAGATTAAAATCCATATTCAACAAGTTGAACGGAAACAACCTATCCTGCATATATTCCCTTACATACAACGAAGGCCTTGTCTGTCCGACAGACAAGACAGGTCGTGATGAGATTGCATACAAGGAACTTGTTGAAAGGCTGGTTAAAGAAATACATTCCATCGAGTTTACTGAAGTCAATATAAATCTGGTCTTTGATATACTCGAGAAATATTTATCCTATATACCATACAACACATCCGATGAAGACAACCTCGATATTTCTGCATATGACGGTTTGAAAACCAAGTGTGCTGTCATGTCCTGCATTGTCCTGTCTTTGGAACATGATGAAGTTATGAATGAAGATGCTTTTCTTCTGTTGTCTGCAGATATCTAAGGTTTTCAAAAGTTCATATACAGAATAAGAAGCAAAGGTGCTTTGAAATCATTAAGAAGCAGATCGTTTTTCCTTGAGATTTTCATGGAACACGTTATAGATGAGATATTGGAAGGGTGCGGTCTTACCAGAGCCAATCTAATATATTCTGGAGGTGGCCACTGCTATATTCTTCTTCCAAACAGCGAAAAAGTAGTGGAATACTTGAATGACATGGAAGAAAGAATAGCTGATTTTCTTTGTAGAAACTTCAACATATCCTTGTTCTTTGGATGTGGGTTCCATCCATGCAGTGGAAACAGTCTGATAAATGTCCCGCATGAAGAGAATCCATACAAAAAGATATTTACAGAACTTAGAAGAGTTGTTAACAGCAAAAAGAACGCACGATACACACCGGACCAGATCAGGCTGATGAACAGTTTTACAAATGATAAAAACACAAGAGAATGCTCTGTTTGTGGAGATGAGGAGTTGGCAGGCAAAGATCTGTGTTTTTGGTGCGCCTTTTTTACAAAGTTGTCTCCATGTTTAAGGCAGGACAACCTGTATGTTTCTATTACCAAAGCTGTTTCTTCTGACATGCTGTTTATTGAAGTTCCTTCTGTCGGAGATAGAAAGTATATGGTGTTTTCAAATACTTCGCCAGGCAACTCGTACATCAGGGCATATGTCAAGAACAAGTATGACAGGAGTATAAAAAGAGGCATTAAGTTCCTCGTGTGTGATTATGCGTACAGTGATTTGCTGGAGGATATAAGCAAGGATTCTCCTGGGTTTGATAAGGTGGGTGTATTTAGAGGAGATGTGGACAATCTCGGTCTTGCTTTTGTACAAGGTTTTGACGACGAAAACCTTGCAAGGGCATCCTCTTTCTCAAGAAGACTGTCCGTGTTCTTCAAGAAACATGTTATCGGCATTCTTGACGGCACCAGTGATTTTGCAAGGACAAGCCTTACAAAAGAAAGAAACCTCAAGAAAAAAGTTATTGTCATTTACGCAGGTGGAGATGATGTGTTTTTAATTGGCCATTGGCTGGATGTAATTGAAGCATGTGTGGATATCAAGGAGAGATTTAGAGAGTATACATCGGGAACCTTGACCTTGTCAGGTGGCTTGAAGCTTGTTTCTGTAAAGTATCCTTTGAAGAAATCAGCAGATGAAGTTGCTGAACTTGAGGATGTTGCAAAAGAGAATACAGGCAAGAATTCAATATGCGTAATAGAGCCTGATGCGGTCAATCGGTTCAAGTGGGAAGACTTTAAGGATAGAGTTATTAACGAGAAGTTTGGATGCATATTTGATTACTGTGATCAAACTAAAACTGGAAACTCGTTTTTGTACAACCTCTTGTTTTTCCTTGAAAGGAGTAATGAGAATATAAATATTGCAAGGTATGCATACCTTTTGGCAAGGCAGGCTCCGGACAAAAGTTCAAAAGCATTTCAATTGTATAATGTGTTTGCAGCAAACATGATGAAATGGGTTAGGGAAGACAAGGACAGGAAAGAGCTCATAACCGCTCTTAGAATATATCTGTATTTACAAAGAAAGGTGGAGGGAAATTAAGATGTCATACAACCCATATTATGATAAAAAACGTACCACTCAAAAGCCAAGGGAACCAATAGGCAGCCCTGTGAAGGTTATTGCTCCCAAACCATTGGGTGAAAATTTCGTTGATATGGCAGAAAGGGCAATTGAAAAGCATCTGCAGAGAAAAGAGTTTGTTACCTCATCAAAGCTGCGCGGTATTTATGCTCTGTTCCTTGATATATACAACAAGGAAATACTGAGAAATGAAGAAAAGCTCAGCAAAGGCAGTTTGGACAAGTTAAAAATGCTGCATGTGAAAATACTCTATGATGCAGGAAGAGACACACAGGAGAAAAAAAAGAATCCTCTTAAGGACTTTATAGAGGATACGGACATCATTTCCTACATCAAGGATATTGGCGACAGCAGAGAAAAGTTCATAAAGACAACACAGTATTTTGAAGCCCTGGTAGCTTTTCATCGCTATTATTCATCGGAAAAATCAGAAAAAAACAGGAGGTAGTCAAATGTTTGGCAAGTTGATTATATCTGCGGATTTAAAGGTTTTAACCGGTTTACATATAGGTGGTTCTGGTGGATTCTCTGTCATTGGAGCAGTGGACTCCCCAGTTGTAAGGGATCCTAGAACAGGGAGCCCAATAATTCCAGGAAGCAGTTTGAAAGGCAAATTGAGAACTCTTCTGGTAAAGAGTCTATCTGAAAGAGAAGTGCCGCAAGATCCTTCCGATGACCCTGAAGAGGTAAGAAGGTTGTTTGGATCGACAGGGAATAACAGGGTGCCGCCAATAATGGGCAGGCTGCAGTTTGTGGATGCCTTTATGTCCAACTTTGACGAACTGGACAAGATAGGAGTTACTGAAATAAAGACGGAGAATACAATCAACAGGCGAACAGGCTCATCCAGCAACATGAGACAAATAGAGCGTGTTGTAAGTGGCGCTGTATTTGATGTAAGAATTGTATATAACGTGACAAATCTGGATGAACTGGTTGAGCATATTGAGAATCTTGCCAGAGCCATTAAACTTTTGCAGCTTGATTATTTGGGAGGTCACGGAACCAGGGGCAGCGGCAGAGTCAGTATTGAGAATATACAAATCAAGACTTACGATTGTGAAATTGATGAAGTGTTGAAGAATGACGTGCTTGGCAAACTGAAGGAAGTGGAATCTTATGGACTACTGTCTGTTTAAGCTTAAATTCACTTCCTCTGTACATATAGGAGACAGCAGTATGGCTACTTCTCTTGAAACTGCTGATTTTGTAATTCGAGCGGACACATTCTTCTCTGCTCTTTGCCATACTGCATTGGACCTGTTTGGAGAGGAAGGAATAGAAAGACTGTACAATGCTGCAAAATCTGGAGAGTTTAGAATTAGTGATACTCTGCCATACAAGGACGGAAAACTATATATTCCCAAACCAAATATATCTATAAAACGTGAAAATGACTTGAGTTATGATGAAAGAAAGGCTTTCAGGAAGATATCTCATCTGCCAATTCTGCTGCTTGACAAATACCTCGCAGGCGCTATGAAGCCTCAGGAGGCGGATTGTGACTTTTGCATTCAATATGTAGTGGACAAGGTGAATTTGCGCAATCCTAAAAAGTCAGAACCTTATTCTGTGGCATTGGTTGATTTTCATGACAACTGTGGTTTGAGTGTTATTGTTGGTTATGAAGATAAAGATTTTTTGGAAGTAGTAAAGAGATTGATTATACATCTGGGCATAGGAGGAATTGGAGGAAAAGTCAGTTCCGGTTATGGAAAGTTTGATGTTGCAGAAGTGGTGGAACTGAAGGAATCTGCAGAAGAGCAGTATTTGATCTTGAATGATATGTTGACTGGAACAGACTCTGATTTTCATATTCTAATTTCCACAGCTCTTCCAAGAGATGAAGAGCTTGATAGCGCCATGCAGGGAGCAACCTTTGGCATGACAAGAAGAGGCGGGTTTGTTCAATCTGTCAGCTACAGCAATACGCCTCTTAAAAAGAAAACCCAGTACTTTTTTTCTTCAGGCTCTGTCTTTCACAACCTTTTTGAAGGCGATGTATATGATGTGGGGCTTGGAGGTAATCATGCCGTATACAGGTATGGCATTCCTGTTTTTCTAGGGGTGAATAGAAAATGACAAAACAAGGACATTTGGAAATATATGATTTGTGTTTGAGAACATGCTCGCCCCTCTTTATAGGTGGCGGTTCCGAATCGGAATACTTGAAAAAGGAATACTATTACGATGAAACAACAGGCTCCGTTATTTTTGTTAATCAGGACAAGTTTCTAAACTTTGTAATAGAAAACAATCTTGTTGAGTCCTTCGAAGACTACATGCTTAATCATCCTGGCATGTATCTAAAGGATTTTCTGGACAAGCATAATATAAGTCTGGATGATTTAAAGGAAATAATAACCATGAAAACAGATGCAAGGCATGCGCTTGTTCCGGGCAAATCCCTTGCCAATATACAAGGCTTCATATCAGACAAATATTACAGACCTTACGTACCTGGAAGTTCTATCAAGGGTGCTCTTCTTACTGTTGTTGCGTATTTGAAAATTAAAGAGGGGAAGGTAAGGATCAGGGACGAACGGGAGTTAAAAAATGATTACTACAGAAAATTCTGGAGTGAAGTCAAGGACTATTTAAAGGGAGTGGCTTTTTCCGACAGTGAGCCAATAAGTCAAAAGGATATGTTTATTGTCAGAAAGGATGACCTTATGCCCAATGGCAAGGTAAACAATCCAAATGTGGTAAGGCAGTGTGTAAAACCGAATGTGGAAATCAAACTCAAGATGACTATTGATGCAAAAATAGCACGAGTGGATGCAAGTTACATAAAAAGGGCTGTAAAGGAGTTTTCCTCCTTTTACAAAGACACATACCTTGACCCATATGCAAGATACATACATCCGATTGTATCAAATAATTTTATAGCTCTTGGCGGAGGCAGCGGGTATTTTGGAAAGAATATTGTCTACCCTCTTTTTGGGAAGGAAAGGGCTGTACGCGAAGTTGCCCAAATGCTGAATAGTATTGAGCACTTCAAGAGCCACGGGCATTTGTCCGATGTGAACTATAATATATCGCCAAGGTGTCTTAAATGTACCAGGTTGTCAGCTAATGGCAAATACCACCACATGGGGATATGTGAAGTAAGTATAGAGTAAGGAGAGCGTATGATTAAACAATACAGATTGCATGTAAAGGACAAGTCAGATAATCGGTTCAGCTATTCCAGTGCATATTACTTCTATGGAATGTTGATGGAGTTTATTGATGATGAATATGGAGAACTATTACATGAACAAACCAATATGTCAATAAACCAGTATCTGGTTCCGGAAAGAGACAAGAATGAAGCTTTGTGGACTGTCAATCTATTGGACGGGAATGCCATAGAGGTATTCTCGAAGATTTTGGACAAAAACAAATCATATTATATTAAAAACACGAATTCGGATATTAACGTTCTTTCATTGGAGCAAAAAGCAATTACCGATGAAAAGGCTTTGATTGACTATGCGGTGAAGGCTTATGAGACAAACATCTACAACATAAAATTTGTGACCACAACTTCCTTCAAAAGCGCAAATGAGTATATGATTTTTCCATCAGTAAATCATATTGTCAACTCGCTGGTTAACAAATGGAACTCATATTCCAGAACTTATGTCATTGACGATGAGGACGCGGTCAACATGATTGTTTCAAATCTCAAAATAGTGGAGTACAGACTAAGAAGCAGTGTGTTCATGCTGAAAGGCAACAGAATACCCGGGTTCATTGGAGAAGCCAGGATTTACTCCAGGTTGTCCGTTGCACTGAATGAGATATGGAACATTCTTTCATACTTTTCAAGTTATTCAGGCATGGGAATAAAGACAGCTTTGGGAATGGGAGGAGTAAGTATCACTGGAGGGAAAGCATGATAAAGATACTGTCTTTTTTGGGGACGAATGAGTATAAATTGGTGAAATACTATTATGGTGATATTGAGGTTGAGACAAGGTTCGTACAAGAGTGCATATATAGAATTGTAAGTCTGAGGGAAAAGGAGAAACCTGTTCTCCTTGTTGGACTTACAAAGGAAGCCGGAATAAAGAACTGGCCTGAGTTGAAAAAAGTACTGGACGATAGAGGTTATCTTTACGAATGTATTGGCATAAGTGATGGAAAGAACAACACGGAGCTGTGGAACAATTTTGAAACATTGTACAGTCATATAAACCCGGAGGACAAGGTATATTTCGATGTAACCCATTCCTTCAGATCCATACCTCTGCTGGTTACTTCCGTGTTAAATTATGCAAAATTCGTTAAAGGGATGGAGATAGAAGAGATATACTATGGTGCTTTTGAAGCAAAGGATGAAGAGAATAGAGCCCCCATATTCAATCTGTCTGCGTTCAATCAAATTACGGATTGGACGATTGCATCTGAAAAGTTTCTTGAAACTGGAGACAGCAGAGCTCTTGCCCGTATTCTGAAGAGTGAGATAAATCCTATCCTTCGCGAGAAGAAAGACAAGGATCACTACGCAAAGCTTGTAAACAAGGTAAGTGACAAACTTGTATGTTTTTCTTCAGCTTTATATACTGTTCGTGGAAAGGTAATTATCAGATATGGAAAGCAGTTAAAAGAAGCATTGGAAGCAATCAAGGATGAGAAGAATGAGATCATGTCACTGGTGCCATTCAACAAGATACTTAACATGATTTATGAAAAAGTAGCGTTCTACAGTGGTGAAATTGTTTTGGATATACACAACACGGTCAAGCTTTGCAAGGAGTTCAACCTTGTCCAGCAGGCCTACACTCTCCTGAGGGAGAACCTGGTTACATATGCTTGCGTAAAAGCAGGCTTTGATGTATATGACAAAAAGGCAAGGGAAGATACAGCAAAAGCCATTTCAGCCAAGGAGTATTTCGACAAGAAAGTCATCGAGATATATTCCGACATATCGTATATAAGGAATGATATCAATCATGGTGGATACAGGGACAGCTCCATGGGTGCGGACAAATTCAGAGAAAAACTGGATGAAATGATAAATAGATTTGAAATGATTATAAATGAATAGGTTCTTTGAGAACAAAGAACCTATTCGCAAATCCTATTTCTTCAAGTCCAATGGCAACTTCCTAAGTGTCAGTTGTTCAACCTCGTTATGTGACCCAATGTCGCCCCAAAGCTTTAGGTAGTATTTTCCTTGGTAAATCATATTTGCATTTCCGCTAGAGTCGATATATACATCTGTTTCATTTTTCAACTTATACTCTTTAGCACAATCTCTGGTAATTGTATTAATTTGGTTTTCGCTATTCTCTTTAGTACGAATATCGAAACAAACAAATGCTTCTGTTCTTGCTTTCTCCTTTTGAGGAGGTGGGGTAATGCCATTTACAGCATCCGGAGTTGGTGTTGCTGGAGGCGGTTCAATCGGTCGGGTGTATTCCAGACCAATAATTCCATTGGACTGTATATAACAGTGTTTGAGTGTACCCCAGCTTTGTGGTGCTTCTGGTATGAATAGTGCGTTTTCCTCGTAAAGAAGCTTGAACACTGTTGGATCCAAATTCGCATGATTGATAAATGTTATTAATTCATCAACAGTGCCAAATTTTAAAACGTTATATGATCTCTCAGGGCACGGTTGTTTAAAGTACGCTATTTTCTCTTCCAGATCGGCCATCTCTTCTGCGCTCTTGGTATCAGAACGGCAAGAAGAAAGGGATAAAACAATAATTGGTAATAAAACAAATAATACTATCCTTTTCATATATTATTGCCTCCCAAACCAGGACTTCCCTTACAAGTAATATATGTCATATGTTTTTTTGTTTATTGCATAATATAATTCCCCGAAATTGCAAAGCAAAATTCCCCACTTTTGCAATACAAAACTCCCCATAATTGCAAAAGGCCATTGCAGGCACCACACCAATAAATTATCCTTGTGTTTGT
>JAAYLF010000219.1 GCA_012522035.1 Clostridiaceae bacterium | reverse complement strand
GATAGTATGCCAGCATTCTTTTAACAAAACTCATTTTTATATCATTCTCTTTTGTATAAAATTTCACAGTATAATCTGTCAAATCCATTGTAAACCCAATCAATAATAATTGCAATAACTATTAATGAATATTTGCAAAATTCCACTGGCAATGTTATACTTTATGTGAATTTCTTGATAGAAGGTGTGCTATGGGCAAAAGAAAAGTGTACATCCAGAATGAGAGTAAAGGACATGCCATTGCGTTAATGACTGTGTTTATCCTTGTCCTTGTGATAGTAGCCATATTGAGTTTGATGCCAGGCAGATCTCCTAAAGTAGGGGATGTGGACAAAAATGGCGTTGCAAGAAGCTTTCTTTTTCCTTTTGTATTTGTAGATGACAACAAAACCCTTTTCATCCTTAATGACAGCCTTGATGTAACAGAAATTGATGATAACGCCCATAGTGCGGTACATGATGTAAAGAAGAACAAGGTATACTACATAAGGGACAATACCTTGTATGAGTATAATATCAAGAAGAATACAAGGGTTGCGCTGGCACAGGAAATAGATTCATACTCTGTCTTGGCAGACAGATCTGCAATACTTTTGCGCTCGGGCAATGCCTTGAAACTGTATATGTATTCTAAGAAGAAAACAATTAACTTGACAGAATTCAATGATGTTAACATAAACAGCTTCTCTTCACTAGGAGATGAATATTTCCTTTATCTTGACAACATACAGGAAAGAGAGGCGGATTTGCTGTTAGGCAGTTCCATCGGAAAATCACGAAAAATTGCCTCAAATGTCAATATTGCAAAGACTTTTGGCATTGCAAAAAATGACCGATATATTTACTACTATGTCAACAACACTCTGCACATTGCAGAGAGAAGCGGGGAAGTAAAACTAAAACTTGACAATGCACAGGTGCTTCTGAATACCAACCAGCCTGTAATAATTGAAGGCAATACAAGGTATATTGAATCCAAAAACAAGAAGGAAATAACGTATATTCTTGCAAACATCTCCGAGGATGGAAGCAGTGGTGACCTTATATACCTTAAGAATTACAAGGCAAAAGAAATATCAAAAAATGTAAACAGGATAATATACAATTCCATTGAGGAGAAACTGGTTGTCTTTGCAAAAGACAATGGAAAGATGGTTCAGGTGTACAAGTCAAAGAGAGGATCAGCACCCGAACTGTTGTTGGAAACAACTCAGGGAAGCAGATTTATATATGACAAAATACAAGGATATTTGTATATCAACGAACAGACAGGAAACCTTTCAAGGGTTAATGTATATGACAAGAGCCACCTTGTGGAAAAGGTAGCTGACAATGCCGCCAATACTTAGTATTACCTCAACAAGGCAATTGTAATGTATGAAGACGAGGTGGCCGAAAACTTTTATTACATTCTTGAGAACAACAAGATAGACAGGGTACCGTCAAACAGCAAGAGGCTGTACGGATTTAGCGAAGATGCGTATCTGTTTGTAAGAAGCACATCCTCTGGCAAGGTATCTCTTGATATAGTAACTGACGAAGGCATGAAGAGAATAACCGGCGATTTGAAAGGAAGTCTGTTCTTC
>JAAYLF010000218.1 GCA_012522035.1 Clostridiaceae bacterium | reverse complement strand
TAGGTAGAACTGTTCCAATTTGCCTAGATAGTATTGGATTTCATCGAATTGATCCTTGTTTAACTGGAGAAGATACGGCTTGCTGCTTCCTTCGTTAAGCAGCGGTTCTATGGTGAATAACATATAATAGCTGAAGAAGTTGGCAAGTTCGGCAGAGTATTTGTCAAGAAACAGATTATGTACAAGAATATGAAATACTTTCAAATCTTTCGTTTCAAAGTAGCCATGAGGCACTCTGGGAGGAATTATGTACACGTCCCCTATGTTTATCCTGAAATCATTGGCATTGAAACGATGAATCGCACTTCCGGACAGAACAATATTGAGTTCAAAGAAATCATGAATATGAATTCCATGCGAAAAAAACGTTTCCGTAAACCCTATTACATAATCATATGGATTATCACTAAATACATCCTTGCAATACCATTTCGATTTGTCAGCCTTCATTATTGCATCCATATTCTCCTTTCCAGCAACAGACCTGTATCACATTTATTTTACTATCCAACAACACCAAAAGCAAACAGATAATGTTCAATATTACACCAAAAAAGAGTTATATATACATGGAATGAGGCAAAAGCAGAAACTAAAATGAATGTGATAACTAAAAAGGAGGGAATATGTATGTCATTCAAAAAAACACGACGAATTCTCATTTTATGCATATTTGCCTTGCTGGCAGGCACTGCAATTGCAGGCTGCAAAAGCAAATATAAAGACCCTTCAGTGAATTCAAGCTCTAACAAACACGTCTATACCGACTTGCTGGATAATGTAATAATCACCGCGTTTCACCCAATCTCATATCCTGAATTACTAACTCAGGAACAGTTTGATTTGGCTGCTGATGCAGGTATAGACGTTATGGAATACTGCGGCGCAATGCGGGTTACAGATCCGGCATCAATGAAATTGGCCCTTCAATTTGCAGCAAATGCGGGCATTCTCTGCAATGTTTATGACGATCGTATACAGAACAACGCCTTGAGCATGAGCCGGGAAGAGCTTTTTGCCATTTTTAATGAGTATAAAGGGAGGGATGGTCTTGGCGGCTACTATATCCTGGACGAGGCTGTATCTCCTAATGATTATGCAAAACTAATAAATGAAGTGATTGAGTTTGATCCAAACTCCACCGCGTTTTTCAACAACTATCCAGATATTTGGAACGATGGATATTACCAGGACCGCCTATCGGATCTTGCCCACTTAATCATAAACAAAGACAACTTTGTCCTTTCCTTTGACAACTATCCTTTCGGTCCTGCACCAAATTCTGTGGATGAGTACAACCTTTTCAAGCATTTCGAAGTCATCAGACAGGCTGGCAATGAAAACAATGTCAGAACCGGTTTTTACGCCCAAGTTATTTCCTATGGATATCGAAAACTGAATAGCAGCGAGACTCTTTACCATGTAAATGTGGGCTTGGCTTACGGATGCACGGAAATCAACTATTTCGCATGGGGTACACCCAACGAAGTACTGTGTCCTGGTTTTGGGGATGGAGTTATTGATAGAAATGGCAATCCCACCGACCTGTACTATGCCATAAAAGAAATCAACAGGTATGCTCATACAATAGGGCCAACACTGGTCAAACTGAGAGCTGCTGAAGTTTACCACAGTGGTGCAAATTCGACAAATCCAGTGTATCAGCGCATTCCCAAGGATTTCTTCGTACAGTCCGACAGCTACATAATCCTGTCGCTAATGGAGCATAAAACTACCGGAAGAAACTATCTAATGGTGGTCAACAAGTATATGAACGCACCACAAACCATTGAATTAAGATTTTCTGGTGTTGGCTCGCTGAGTGAGGTAAACCAGACTACAGGCAATTTGACACCAATAGGGAACGAGTATAAAAATGG
Organism: Clostridiaceae bacterium; assembly: GCA_012522035.1. GTDB lineage: Bacteria > Bacillota > Clostridia > UBA1212 > DUPL01 > DUPL01. The sequence goes on along the minus strand of JAAYLF010000218.1, from coordinate 2,599 downwards.
TGTATTCACCCGTACTTTGGATGCCGGTGCTGCCGTATTGCTGGCACTGCCAGAAGGAGTTTCTTTTGTTACTCCCAAAAAGATCAAAGAAAGTGCAAATCTGTTTGAAAATGCATATGTTCTTGCTTCTGATTCACGGGGCAGCAGTGGATGGTTTGTAAATCGAATAAATGACGGTATAACCATCTCGGAAGAACGCTCCATGGGCTGGCAGGCTACCAGAAACGAAAAAGAATGGCTGCAGTTTGACCTTGGGGAGGTAAAGGAATTCAACCGTCTAGACCTTTATCCTGCGGGCAATGGATCTGCTTCCGGAGTATACTTCCCCTCAGGAGTTAAAATATCAGTATCAAATGACGGAAAAACATGGACTACTGTTAAAAACATCGAGAATATCGAGCAGCCTACAATAACAGTTCCCACTTTTCGTTTTGACAAGACAAGCGCAAGATATGTGCGTCTTGACTTTGAAAAAAGAGGCAATATCTGCGAATTGGCTGAAGCAAAACTATATAATGACGATGGCAGCATACCGATGCCTGACCCGACAGACTATGTCGATGAAGAAGTTGCACCTGGCGAAAATGTAGCAAAAGGAAAACCCGTTGTAGATTATTCCAGCAACTATGAACATCCCGAGTGGAACAACAGCATACATTTCGTAACCGATGGAAACTACAAAACAAACTGGGCATCAGACGTTCTCCTAACAAATACTCAGGACTCCATAGAGTATCTTACCATTGACCTGCAGAGAATCTACGACATAGAAAAGGTTATACTTCATCCAATGTATGACGTCAACACTGATGGATACACCACCATTGCATTCCCCATAGATTTCAGGATTGACATATCCACAGACGGTACCACATTTACAACCGTCGCAGAGTATAAAGGAGGCATTACGGATGCCGCACCCCTTGCCATTGCATTTACTCCAACAAAGGGACGATACGTACGTGTATATTGTACCAAACTCCAGCAGCATCCAGGAGCTCTTAATGCATACATGGTGCAGTTTTCTGAAATTGAAGTATTTACATATATGGATGAGCTGACAGGTGCAAAAAGAACCCTTCAAAAGGCTATTACAGAAGCAAAGCTGATCGACCTGAACTTCTATGTGAACAGCAGCAGGATTATACTAAACGAGGCCATTTCTGAAGCAGAACAAGTACTCAGCACACAGAGCGACAATCTGGAAGCCCTTCTTAACGCTGTTGCAGAATTGAATGATGCAATAAGCAAGATGATTGCAATTCCTCTGGGAGACAATATCGCCCTTGGCAAACCAGTCACTGCCACATCCGACTATGTAGCGCCTGAAGGCATATTCAAGGCATCCTATCTTACAGACGGTAAAAATCCCTTTAATTTGGTTCCCTATCAAACTCACAATGGATGGAGCATTAATGTTTATGATGATATAAAAAGGGATACACCTGTGGATATTATTATTGACCTGGAACAACTTGAAACCATAGCAGCCATAATGCTGCAGCCTGCCAACTACGATGCAAAATTCTACCCTGCTAGCTATCAAATCATGACTTCGCCTGACGGCAACAACTATCAGATAGTTGCAGTGGTTGAGAATATCGAAGGAGTAAAGCCAGGAGATGTGCTTGGATACAAAGTGGATAATGTGCTTGCCAGATATGTAAAAATCCACATAACTCTTCACAGCCCTTATACAGCTGGCACCCCTGCATATATCTCTCAATTTGGAGAAATTGAAGTCTATAGTGCGGTTGAGTATACGGAACCTGATACAAACCCAACAACAAGTGACAGCACCAATCCTTTCATTTGGGCGCTGTTGGTCTTTGGTATTTCTTGCATGCTCTCACTTAGAAATCTGAAGAAAAGGTTGCAGATAATTTAAAGGCACCAGTTTTCACTGGTGCCTTTTCTTTAACCCAAATTTGTAACCGCTCCAATAAATAACGGCAAGTTGGTGCTGTTGTCTACAATCGCATATACAAAGGGGCGGTCAAGCATTACCGTTTCACCTTGAGGCATGGCAGTTGGAGCCATTTCCACCTTGGTTACCGCACCTGCTTTCGTGCCCTTTTCATCCACATTGATAAAGGTCTTATGCAAAACATCAGCAATAACAAGTCTTGCATCCGGATTGATTCTGCTAAAATCCGCTTTTGATTCATCAAAGGCATCAGGCATGCCCATATCCTTCAGGATATCATTAAGCCCAATCTCATACTCATAACTGAACTTTGGAAGATACGCACTGACACTTGCATTTTTCACATTTTTCAGTGTGTTTATAAAATACTCTCCCGTCAATCCACTTATATATTCCTTTATACTTATACCTTCCTTCGGAAGAAGAGCTACAAAACTGTATTCTCCGTTTTTGTAAGACTTGACAAATCCAGTTGCATAATCATCTTGTAGAAATCTTGACTCGAAGGAATGCATAAAATCAACTTTCGTCTTGCTTCCGTCAAGGTTGGCAAAGTCACCCTTTATTATACTGTTTTCCTTATACACCGTCTCCCATTCCGCATCAAACACAATGGCATTAATGAGATACATGACTGCAGCCTCTGAAATTCTGTCAAGGATACTGTCTATC
>JAAYLF010000217.1 GCA_012522035.1 Clostridiaceae bacterium | reverse complement strand
GTCCCGTGATGCAGGAAGAAATCTTTGGGCCTGTTCTTCCGATTATTGAGTTTGAGAATTTGGATGAAGTAATTGAGAGAATAAAACTGAGACCCAAACCTCTTGCCTTGTACTTCTTTACAACAAGCAAGGATAGGGAAGAGAAGATTTTAAACTCAATATCCTTTGGAGGCGGATGCATAAACGACACCATCATGCATCTTGTATCCAAGCAAATGCCTTTTGGTGGTGTTGGCGAAAGCGGCATGGGCAGCTATCACGGCAGGAAAAGCTTTGACACCTTTACCCACTACAAGAGCATTTTAAGAAAATCAAATGTGTTGGATGTTGCCCTTAGATATCCAAACCGCAAGAATTTAAAACTGGTTAAAAAGATATTAAAATAGATATGGGAGGCCTTTATGAACGCATAAAGGGATATTATGAGCAGACTTGGACCTTTCAGAGTCAAGGAGGGTTTTGAGTACAAAAAGACTGTGGCCAGCATTGAAGCACTTGCAAACAGGGCGGATTTGATTTCAAGAGGCGCCCGCCCCGATACATACTTCGGGCAGCCCCCGGATGGAATCTCGTACGACAATCTTATTACAAGGGCGTACAGGCATCTTGAAAGCCTTGAAAGAGGGGAGTTGCCTCTTGAAGGCAAGTTCTGTGAACCGGGAGGATCCTGTTCAGACCACTCCGTGGTTGTAGTTGGTGATAAGGTTCATCTTTTTTACACCATTGATTCCATAGGTTATGACTGGCCGGAAAGATATGTACACTACATAGGACATGCATCAAGTACGAATCTTGTGGATTGGAACATACACAAGCCAGCAGTGGCAATACATCCTGAAGGACATGAGGTTTATCAGGTATGGGCTCCTGCGGTCATCCATCATGACGGCATGTACTGGATGTTCTATACAGGGGTTAACTACAATGTTTCTCAGGCAACGGTTCTTGCCACATCAAAGGATTTATACAATTGGGAAAGGTATGAAAAGAATCCCTTGTATTATCCGACAAAATGGAACAAGTGGACACAGGAGCGCTGGTTTGACAATCGCGATGTGATGATATTTAAGGATAATGATACCTTCTACATGTATTTTTATACCGCAGGCCTTAGAGAAGATGGAAGTGCTTTTCCTGCATGCGGTGTTGCGTCATCAAAGAACCTTGTTGACTGGAAGGATGAAACCTTGATTGAACTTGGATGCAAATACGCCTGCGAATCACCTTTCATGGTAAAGCATGAAAACAAATATTATCTTTTCTATACCGACTGCGGAAAAGGTACTTCCTATGCAGTATCAGACAATCCGCTTGGTGGTTTTGAAGTCAAAGGTCTTCTTATAGGCGATGAGAACCATGTAGGGGATACCGCTCATGTGCCTTCCTGCAGTGAGGTGTTTGAATTCAAGGGTAAGTGGTACATATCTGTTGCAGAGAGACTGCCTGGAAATGAGCAGTATATTGAGTTTATGAGATTTTACTGGAATGAGGATGGTTCTGTAAGTGTTGGCGATTTTGTAAGGGAGCCTGTATAACTAATTATCAGGCTCCACATGAGCCAGCATCTGGGTGTTTTTGCTGAATTTTTCTTTCATTGCATCTTCAATATCATGCACAAGAAGGTGTGACTTTTCCACATCCAGGTCTGCATTAACTACTATGTGCAAATCAATATTCAAATTGTCCAAATTCCCTCTGCTGCGGATTTTATGCACATCCACAACTTCGTCAAACTGCATGACCAAGTTTCGTATGTCCTCTTCACTTATCTTTGTTCCATCAACAAGAACAAAGCTGCTGTCCTTGAATATCTTAAATGCAGCTTTTATTATGAATACAGCCACCACAAGGGATGCAATTGGATCAATTATTGGGTTTACGCCAAGTTTTAAGGATACCAGAGTAACCAGTACACCTAAAGAAACAAATATGTCGCTTCTTGTATGGATGGAGTCAGATACAAGAACCTGGCTGTTTAGTTCCTTTCCCTTTTTGTTCTCCCAGACGGATACTACAGTGTTAACTACAATAGTGAATATTAATACGGCAATACTTATGGGCGGAATTCTGGTGGTTTTCGGATTTATGAATTTTGATATGGCATCCACCACTATCTGCACGCTCAAGGCAAAGAGCATGAAGGATATAAACAAGGAAGCAAGGGTTTCAAACTTGTAATGGCCGTAAGGGTGATTTTTGTCTTTTGGTTTTGATGCATAGTGCAGTCCAATAATCCCCACAATATTTGAGGAAGTGTCGGAAATGGAATGAAAACCATCTGCGGTCATGCTTGTACTTTTTGTATAGAGTCCCAAACAGATCTTTATTACGGATATGAGAAAATTTATTATCATGACCAGTATTAATGTGCGCTGTGACTTCTTCTTGTTTTCCATGACATTTCTCCATGCTGCATGTTTTAAATACACATATGTAATAGTATGTATGCAGAATATTTAGTGTGATTCAAGTCAAAGCAATCTGCAAAAAAGGCTGGTATAATATGTTTGTAGTTGACAACAATTGACAGAAAGAGGGTATCTGCTATGGCAAAAAAATTTGATGAGGTTAAAAAGGAGCACATGAAAACGTTGGAGATGTATGTTCCCATAGTGGCAAGAGTGCATGGAGAACACCATCCTGAGTTTCATGAGGTGAAAAAAGTATTTGATGAGATGAAGGGTAAATTTGATAAAGTTGATGCAGATCTAAGGGATGATTTTGCAAGACTGCGTAAAATTACCGGCAATTATTCAGTTCCGGAAGACGTTTGTGAAAGCTACGAAGCTGTATACAAAATGCTTGAAGAACTGGATAATGCGTTTCATGCATAATGCATGTCATGCAATGTTATTTAAAATGAAGAGGTGATAGGTAATGCAGCGTTTTGTATTAAAACACAAGAATAAAATAGCGTTGATTGGCGGAATACTGATTGCCCTGGCTTTCCTTGTCAGATGGACGATAGGAAGCATGTTTTTGTTTGAACTGTTGATGATAGCTGCCTCCGTACTGGGTGCTGCACCTATTGCCATAATGGCTTTCCAATCTTTAAGGATAAAGGTTGTTAGTATAGATGTTTTGGTTACTATTGCAGTAACCGGTGCGTTTGTTATAAAAAACTATGAGGAAGCTGCGATAGTAACATTTTTGTTTCTTTTTGGGGCATATCTGGAACAGAGGACTCTCAACAAGACGCGATTTGCAATAAAGGAGTTGACAGAAATGGCTCCCGAGAGCGCTCTTAAATTTATGGAGAACGGAGAGTTTGAGGAAGTGGATGTGGACGAGGTGGATATTGGGGATGTGCTTCTTGTAAAGACAGGAGCAAAGGTGCCTGTGGATGGAACCGTTATAGCGGGTGAAGGAAGTGTAAACGAATCGAGCATTACTGGAGAATCGCTGCCCGTTGCCAAAGAGAAAGGTTCCAAAGTTTTTGCAGGTACAATTCTTGATAATGGAACAATCCAGATAGTTGCCGACAGGGTTGGTGAAGACACCACTTTCGGAAGGATAGTAGAGCTTGTGGAGGAAGCCCAGGATTCCAAATCCCAGGCTGAAAGATTCATTGACCGATTCTCCAAATATTATACACCCTTTGTACTGGTTCTGGCATTTGTGGTAGGCCTTGCTACAAGGAACGTGGAACTTGCAATAACCATACTGGTGCTGGGATGCCCTGGAGCCTTGGTAATTGGTGTTCCTGTATCGAATGTGGCGGGGATTGGCAATGGTGCAAGACATGGGGTTTTGTTTAAAGGTAGCGAAGTTATAAGTGATTTCAGCAAGCTTGATACCCTGGTCTTTGACAAAACCGGAACCCTGACTGTAGGGAATCCTTCTGTCATGGAAAAGGAATACTATGGAGAGAATGTGGAAGAGGTTCTTTCTTATCTTGCCAGTGTGGAAAAGGAATCCGATCATCCTCTTGCAAAGGCTGTTCTTGAGCACATTGGAGATGTGGAAACCTTTTCTGTTGAGAATACGGAAGTTGTCAAGGGAGAGGGTATAATTGCCACAGTGAATGAACACAGGGTTTTGGTTGGCAATGTTTCTCTTATGGAAAGAGAGAAGGTTCACCTTGATGACAAGATGAAAAAAGATATTGAACGACTTGAGAAGAACGGTAATTCCCTGGTATTGACAGCTGTTGATGGAGAGCTTAAAGTATTGATGGGAGTTCGCGACAAAATTCGCCCCGATGTGAAAAAGGATTTGGATAGACTAAAGAGGCTAAAGGTGAAAAATCTTGTCATGCTTTCTGGTGACACCCAGGGTACGGTGGACCTGGTGGCAAAGGAGCTGGGACTTACAGAAGCCCATGGAAACATGCTTCCTGAAGACAAGTCGGAGTATGTAAAGGAAATTATAGAAAAAGGACATATTGTTGCCTTTGTAGGTGATGGTGTTAATGACAGTCCGTCCCTTGCACTTGCCCATGTGGGTATTGCCATGGGCAGTGGAACAGATGTGGCGATTGAAACTTCGGATGTCGTACTAATGAACTCTGATTTCGGACGACTTCCGCATGCTCTAGGTTTGTCCAAGGCAATAACCAGGAACATGAGGCAGAACATATTCATTGCAATTGGTGTTGTAATTGTTTTGCTTGTGAGTGCTTTGTTCAGCGACTGGATGAATATGTCGATTGGCATGTTTGTACATGAAGCCAGCATTCTGGTTGTCATATTGAACGGCATGAGGCTTTTAAGATATAGATTGAGAAGATAATATATTAAAGGAGAGATGCTAAATGAAATCAGCTACAATACTTCTGGAAACTCTGGCATGCCCATCCTGCATGCAGAAGATTGACAAGGCGGTAAAGAGTGTCGATGGTGTTGACAAGGAAAGTGTGAATGTAATGTTCAATGCAAGCAAGGGTAAACTGCAGTTTGATCCGGAAAAGACCACAATAGATAACATTACCGATGCAATTGGCAAGATAGGGTATGAGGTTAAGAAAACCGTGGTAAGATAGAAAAACTCCCCCCAGAATAATGGGGGGAGTTTTATAGAAAGTTGCTAAAACCCAATTTCTTTGCATGGTTTACTGCGGCAGTATATTCGCTTGTGGAAAGTCTTTGGGATAATTCCGTATAATCAAAAGCCTTGTGTGCAGGGTAGTACTGGGGCATGATATTTACATATGTGTCCTTGGATATTTCATTTGCAATGAAAGATAGGATTCTTTTCGTGTTTTCCATGTTGTCAGGCATTACAAGGTGTCTAATCATAAGGCCTTTGCATGCAATATTTCTTTCATCAGTTTTCAGGATGCCAACCTGTCTGTATATCTCTTTTACTGCCTTGCTTGCCACGGTGAAGTATTCAGAGGCTTTTGTGTATTTTAAGGCTTCATCGTTATCGAAGAACTTCAGGTCAGGCATGTATATGTCTATGATGCCGTCAAGCAGTCTCAGTGTTTCCATGCTGTCATAACCTCCTGTATAGTATACAAGAGGAACTCCAAGGCCTCTTTTTGCAGCAATGAACACCGCTCCCACTATCTGAGGAACATATATCGGAGGGGATACGAGATTTATGTTATGACATCCCATTCTTTGAAGGGAGAGCATTATTTCCGCCAGTTCCTGGGGTGTTGTTTCATAACCTTCTCCATAGTGGCT
>JAAYLF010000216.1 GCA_012522035.1 Clostridiaceae bacterium | reverse complement strand
GTATATTTGTATGCCTTTACACTTCCTTTGTTGATGATGGTTATTGAGTTTATCCTGTCGCCCTCTTTTAAAAGAATATCGCCTTTTTGGTTGTTTCTATGCTCAATAAGTGCTGCAATGTCCCTTGCGTCCCTTTCATCAAGAGAGGAAAAGATGGGTACTTTGCTTACACAGCTGGATTGATTGCAGTATGCGCATCCTTTTGTTGCTTTCATTTAATGCCTCCCTTTGCATTGTATAGGGATATGATAACATTGTATAGGACTGTCTTGCAACTTTATTTCTATCCACAATAAGACCCAATTGATTGAAAAACCCTTTTCAACATATTATAATATCCGTGTTAGATTATCAAAAGAGAGGTACTATCGTGATTCAAAAAAGAGCTGCATGCATATTGATTGTCATACTTGTTTTTGCAAGTTTTGCTGGTGTTACAGCCCAGGAAGAAGAAAGAGCGGAAGAAACCGACAGTAAAGTGACTTTTTCCAACGCACAGTTTTCAACCCTGGAAACCTACGGCGAGGAACGAATGGGAGCCATGTACATGAGAGGATTTGCCGTTTCAAAAGATGGCAAATATCTTTATGTTGGCCTTGTCCATGGAGAAAACGGCTTGTTCCGTTTAAACACTTCCGATGGAAGTTATGACGGAACAAGCTACTATGACAAGGAAAATGGAATGATAAAAGGCATAGCAACGGATGACAGAGGTTATGTGTATATTGGGATAACGAGTGAAACGGCAGAAGGAAGTGTCAGCATTGCCTGCTTGGACAGGGACCTGAACGAACTGACCTATGAGACCATAGAGATTGATGGCAAGATTGGTATTAATGGTGTGGAAGTTGACAAAAAAGAAGGAAGATACTACATGTACTTCATCACCAACTACGATGTGAATACCATCAGATGCTACGATGTAACGGATCCTGGGAATATTTTTCCTGTCAAGGAATTTGGCATAAATGGAGTTCTCTATCTTGATGTTTTTTTAGGCAGTCCTCTTGCCCAAGGGAATTACCTGAAAATTGATGAGGATGGCAGCATATACATGACCGCAAACATGAACATGTTTCGTCCAAAAGGGGATACGGTTTTAAAAATAGACAAGGATTGGAAAAGGGTGCAGAAGATATTTTCCCTTGATGATGCGTATGGAATACATTTGTACAAGGATTATGTATTTGTATCAAGGTATGGTGAAGGTGAATCCAATGTATATATCCTGGACAAGAATCTGAAAGTTATTGAGGTGGTTGGCTGGATGCCAGGATGTGCAAACTACTCCGGAGTTGCTGTTGCAAACGGAAGGATATACATAGCGGACCAGCTCTTCATGGGAATTGACAGAATAATTGTTTCAGAAGTAATTGATGACCTGGTAGAACCTTCACACACCAGACTGGTTCTAAGAATAGTATTGATATCTATTGGCGTGGTTGTTGCGGCTGTAGTTGTTTACTCCGTAAAGAAAATTCAGAAGATGCTGCGATAAAAATATGGTATACTTGTCATAGTATAAAAAAGCAGGTGCATGTAAAATGGCAAGAAGAATTCTGTTAATGCTATTGGTGCTTGTATGCATTTTATTGGCATCTTGTACAAAAGAAGAGGAGTTGGTGATGGGAGAAATGGATACATACAGAGGATACGGGGACGGAGAGATTGTCATTTCAGTATTCTGGCCCCCTATGAAAGGCTATGCCACTGAAGAGCAGTATGATTTGCTTGTGGAAGCTGGCATTGATCTTTTGGAATGGGGTACTGACCCGATTTTCACTGATGAGGAAACGATTGAAAACACTTTGAGGTTGTGCAAGGAAAAGGGTATAAAAATCACCATATGCGACAAGGATTTTGTAAATCTTCCTGCCAAGAGCGATGAAGAGATTAGGGAGCTGGTAAGAAGGTACAAGGATCATGAAAGTGTTGTAGGCTACTATGTTCTTGACGAGCCCCGCAATGCAAATCCTTTTGGCAGGGTGGCAAGAATCATGGCAGAGGAGCATCCTGGATGTATTACCCAGCTTAACATGCTGCCTGCGTTTGCTCTTGAAGACGCAAGGGGGCATGCAGAAGATTGGATAAATGCCGTAGGTTCTGAGAACTTGAGATACTTGTCTTTTGACCAATATCCTTTTGACCTTCAGGAAGGCTCCGTTCCCCAGATGTTCCCCAACTTCAAACTGATTTGGGAAACCGGTCTTAAATACAATGTGGATACAGCTTTGTACATACAGGCCATAGGAGTAATTGGGGGCTTCAGAAAGCCTACGGTGGCAGAAACAAGATACCATACATCCGCTGCCTTGGCATATGGTTTTAAGAATCTAAAATATTTTACCTGGTTTACTCCTACGGAGAGAAGTGAGGAGTTTACGGAAGCTATTGTAACTCCTGACGGAAAGAAAGGGAAAACCTTTGATGGTATTGCCAGCATCAACAAGGATATTAAAAAGGATTCGAAGAGTCTTGGAAGAGTGGATGCTTTGGATATATATCATAATGGAATAGAGGATTTGGAAACCACAATGGTGGAAAAAGGCTGGCATGTGGAAGCCGTTGACGACAAGGACTTTATTGTCTCCCTTATGAAAGACAGATTCGACGGAAGAAACTATATTATGATAGTGAACAAGAATTTCAAGGAAGATGAGAAAATTACACTAAAACTGAACGGCATAGACAAAATTTATGATGTTACCAGCGGAAAAGCCAGGGAGGTAAAGATAAGCAAGGGCAAAATCAAGTGCGAGATTGCTGCAGGGGGATTCAGACTGTACGCCCTTGAAGAAGGTGTGGATTTGACAAAGCCTTACAAGGATGACGATGAAAAGAACCTTGCATACAACAAACCCGTGTTTGCCACTTCCTCACTTGGAGAAGGCGGATACTATGTACGCAATGCGGTGGACGGCATAAGGTTGCATGCTCATGGCTCAAAAGGCTGGAGATATGAAGGAACGTCAGACAAGGAAATCTATTTCATGGTGGATTTGAAGAGGAAGGTTGATTTTAACAGAATAGATTTGTATCCTGTGGAGGATGACAGGGACTTGTTCGTTAAAGCCTATACAATCCTGTGCTCTGATGACAAGAAGGAGTGGAAGGAGATTGTAAAGGTGGAGGATGAAGAAACCATTCCCAGCCACATTTTTGATACGGTATCCGCAAGGTACGTAAAGATAAGGATTGATGAAACCAATGTTGTGGATGGAAAATATGTAGTGGAAATTGCAGAGGTTGAGATATACAATGATGACGGGTCCGTTTTGCCTTACGAACTTTACAAGGCAAAGGAAAAGACCATGACTCCGGAGCTTAATGTGGCACTTGGAAAAAATGTACAGGTGTCCTCTTCCTATGAGAATGAGCTTGTGGGATTTTCGGAAAAGTATTTGACCGATGGAGTGACGGAGCATACCATAGAGCATTCCGGATGGTCGTCTGAACATGAACTTCATATGGAGGACCCCTATGCACAAGAGTGGGTGATGGTGGAGCTTGGAGATGTGTATAATATAGATGCGGTTTGTCTTTATCCTGTCCATACCGGCTCATATTTCCCCAAAAGGCTAGAAGTGCAGGTTTCCACAAATGGTACTGACTGGGAAGTTGTACACGTTTATGAAGGAGCAGGCAAGGAGGACAAAAGACCAAGGGATCTGGTGTTTGACAAGGTGGATGCATCTTTTGTGAGGATTGTGTCAAAGGAAATGATGAAGATGACTTATGCCTCAACGGGTTATCTGTTCCAATTGGCAGAGGTTGAGGTATATAAATCAGACAGAAATGCGGGTTGAAGGAGATTTGCATGTTAAAAAAGTTTACCATTGAGACGGAGAAAGAAAATTTTTACAACATTACATCGCATGTAAGAAGCGCGGTGGCAGAAAGCGGTATTGAAAACGGCCTCTGTGTTGTTTTCTGTCCCCACACCACAGCAGGTATAACAATAAATGAAAATGCGGACCCTGATGTGGTGCATGATATTTTGTACGGTCTTAACAAGGCTTTTCCCGACAGGAGGGAGTTTAGGCATTTTGAGGGGAATTCCAGCGCACATCTTAAAGCAAGCTGCATGGGTTCCTCGGTTACTGTAATTGTTGAAAAGGGAAAACTCGTGCTTGGCACATGGCAGGGTATATATTTCTGTGAGTTTGACGGACCCAGAACAAGGAATTTTTATGTAAAGGTAATGTAATTGGAGGTGTTTTAAGTGCCAAAAGCGGCAGTATATCAAGGAGCGAACAAGGAGTTTGAAATCAGGGAGTTTCCACTGACAAAACCAAGGAAGGACATGGCTTTGTTGCGTCTTGTAGCCAGCGGTGTTTGCGGAACGGATTTGCATATATTAAACGGAAAGCTTGGAATAGAACCACCTAAAGTAATCGGGCATGAGTTTGTGGGGGAAGTGGTGGAACTGGGATTGGAAAGTGATACCTTAAATGTAGGTGATAATGTAATTGCCACCATTGCAGTTCCATGTGAAGAGTGCCTTCTCTGCAAGACCGGAGATGATGCCAACTGTGTCAACATGGGCGTGACAAATGGCGGGAATCCTGACAAAGAACCTCATTTCTGGGGCGGTTTTGGAGAATACAATTATTCACCTATAAAGAATCTTGTGAAGATACCAAAAAGCATTAATCCCAGGACTGCCAGTGTTTTTGCCTGTGCAGGCTCTACTGTAATACATGCGTTTTCACTGGCAAAAAGGGCGAATGTGGATTTGGAGAACATGAAAATCTGCGTGGTTCAAGGATTGGGACCTGTTGGCATGTTTGCCGTTGCTTATCTTGCCAGCATGAAGGTGGAAAATGTAATTGCCATAACAGGCAGGGAGAACAAAAAGAGAGAAGAGCTGGCAGCAAGCTTGGGTGCTGCAAAGGTTTTCAGTCTTGAGAAGCACACCTTCGAGGAGATGGATGGATATATTAAAAGTGTCAGCGGTGGTCTTGGTGCTGATCTGGCGGTGGAAGCCAGTGGCAACAAGGATGCCTTTTTGCTAGGTATTGACTTGTTAAGAAACAGAGGAGTTTTCCTGGTTCCGGGGCAGAATTCCAACTCAGGCACAATACC
>JAAYLF010000215.1 GCA_012522035.1 Clostridiaceae bacterium | reverse complement strand
GCTTTGGATGTTGGATGAATATGAGACAATAGTAGGCGGCAGATATCCTGGCGTCATTACCGGAAAGCCTGTTGGTATGGGTGGATCATTGGGAAGAACCGAAGCAACAGGATTTGGTGTTGTGTTTGTACTTAGAGAGGCATTGAAAGCTCTCAATATTGATATTACAAAAACCACTGCAAGCATACAAGGTTTTGGAAATGTTGCACAGTATGCGGCTTTGCTATACACGCAGCTGGGTGGCAAGGTAATTGCAATATCCTGCTGGGACAATAACGATAAAACTGCGTATACATTCAAGAATGCAGAAGGTCTTGACATAGAAAAACTGCGCAGCATCACAGATACCTTTGGTACGGTTGACAAAGCCAAGGCAAAAGAAATGGGTTGTGAGATACTGCCTGGAGATGCGTGGATTGAACAGGAAGTGGATATCCTTATTCCTGCTGCTCTTGAGAATCAAATCAAAGCAGACAACGTGCATAAAATTAGTGAGAAGGTAAAAGTGCTTGCTGAAGCTGCAAACGGACCTACAACACCGGAAGCAGATGAGGTTATTAAAGAGAGAGGTATTTTTGTAATTCCGGACTTCCTGGCAAATGCAGGAGGAGTTACCTGCAGCTACTTCGAACAGGTTCAGTGCAACATGAACTATTTCTGGGAGAAGGAAGAAGTTATGCAGAAACTTGATACAAAGATGACAGCAGCATTCAAGGTGGTATATGATCTGCACAAGGAGCAGAACCTTTACATGCGTGACGCTGCATACGTCATATCAATAAACAGAGTTGCAGAAGCAGTCAAGAAACGTGGCTGGGTATAATCTTTAGTATTGCAGAGGCTGGTTTGCAGCCTCTTTTTTTTACCGTTTTCCAAGAAAATTAGTTCCCAAAACCCCCAAAACAATCAAAACGGAACCGATTATGTGATAGTAATATATTTTTTCATCCAGAAAAACAGAGCCTGCTGCTATTGACAATACGGTTGCCAGGTTGACAAAGACATTCATCTTTGAAGCCTCTATTTTTGAAAGGGAATAGTTGGCAAGAAGTGAGGTGAACAAGGTGGAGAGTATTTCTAAATAAAGAATTGACCATATGGAACTTGTGTTTTTCAAAGGTTCAAAGTAGCTGGATAAGGTCCCTTTTTGCAGGTGATTGCCCAGGTTTAACAGATTGAAGGATACAAATCCCAATATGGTCACAACAAAACTTATATCAGTGGTCGAAAACTCCTTTGAGCGCTTTTTGACCAGCACACTGTAAGCAGAAAAGGACATTGAGGAAATAAAAAGAAGTATTATGCCTGCCAGGTTATGAGAGGATGAGCTGTTTCCTTTCATTAAGGTTATGTAAACAACTCCCAGTACAGACAGTATTATTGACAGTTTCTGAAGAACTGTAGTTCTTTCTTTTAGGAATATGGTAGCAAGTATAAGTGTCAGCACAGGAATCAACGCATTCATGATTCCTGCTTCCACGCTGGTTGTGTAAGCAAGTCCAAAGCTTTGGAAGGCAAAATAGAATACCGGGTAAAAGAATGCAAGTGGAGCAAGTTTTTGTATCTTCTCCTTGGTTATTCTTAGTTTGACTACTCTGAATGCAAGAGTCAGCCCGATTGCAAGAAATGCAATAGTGAATCTGTAGGCAAGCAACTCCAAAGGATTGGCGCTCTCAAGACCAATCTTTACTGTAAGAAAGGACATGCTTACTATTGCTGCGTATAGTGTTGCCGATATGTATGCAAATAAATGATTCTGTCTTTTCCTCATAGCTTACTCCCATATATATGGTTTGAGCTAAAAGTATACCACATTTTTTTGAGTATCGATATTATTTGTGTGACTTTGTCCCATAAATGTGATTCCTTTACTCAACAGTGAAAAGCAGATATAATTAGTTTTGTTAGTAAATTTGGAGGTTGATTGATGGTACTTAGAAACAAAAGACTTTTAATGGTAGCCAACATGATACCAAAATGCGAGTGCATGGCGGATATTGGGACAGATCATGCTCTACTGCCGATATATCTTGTCTTGAATGGAAAGTGCAACAGAGCCATTGCCTCTGATGTTAAGATAGGGCCGCTGCAATCTGCTGAAAAGAACATAAAGAGACAAAATTTAAGTGATAAAATTGAAACAAGATTGGGATCAGGATTTGAAGTGCTGAAAACCGGAGAGTGCCAAGTCGCTGTGCTTGCCGGCATGGGTGGAATCCTTATATCCAGGCTGATTGAGGATTCTTTTGATATCGCAAAAAAAACACCCTATTTGGTACTGCAGCCAAATACGGAAGAAGCTTCATTGAGGAAGTATTTGTTTGATAATGGCTTTGAGATACTGGATGAGAATGCGGTTATGGACAAGGGACATTGCTATCTGGCTGTTTTATGCAGACATGTTCCAGGTCTTGTCAGTGACTATGACGAAATTGATTTGGTAGTGGGCAAGGTTTTGTATAAAAAGGATACGGAAGGCAGAATTGTATACTATCGGGATTTGAGGCAAAAGGCTGATAAGGTGCTGAATAAACTTGAAAAGGTAAAAAACAGGACGGAAGAGATAGAAAAGAGGATTGTTGAGTATAAAAAGGTGCTAAGGTGGATTGATGAAAATGTTGAAGGTATATGATTTGATGAAATATCTTGAAAAAATTGCTCCAAGTGAAAATGCCTTGTCCTTTGACAATGTGGGTCTTATGACAGGAAGCAAAGAAAGGGAAGTTACAGGCATTTTGTGCTGCCTTGATCTTACCAGGGAAGTTATATATGAAGCGGTAGAGGAAGGTGTAAACACAATAATTACACACCATCCCTTCATATTCGATCCTGTCAGAAGATTTGATGAGGACAGTGTTAGAGGAAAACTGCTTGGCATGGCGGTCAGGCATGAGTTGAATGTATTGTCAGCTCATACGAATTGGGATTTTGCAGATGAGGGTGTGAATCATGCCTTGTGTGCAAGACTTGGGCTTAAGGATATAAAAGAGGATGAATTTATGCAGCACAGGTTTGGAGTTCTTGACAAGGAAATGGATGTTACAGAATTTTGTGAACATGTGAAAGACAGGCTGCAAGCAGAGGTTGTAAAAGTTGTAATTCCGGAAGGACTGGAAAGAAAAAAGATAAAAGTTGTTGGTGTTTCTTCTGGTTCCTTTGATGGAGAGATTTCATGGATATATGAAAATGGGGTGGATTGTCTTGTTACTGGCGAAGTCAAGCATTCCCAGGCGATAGATTTGAACATGCATGGTTTTGTAACCATTTCTGCAGGCCACTATGAGACAGAGGTATGGGGAATGGATGCTATGGCTGATATTGTTAAAGAAAAGTTTGGAGAAAAGACAAGGATATTGAAATCTGTCAGACAGAAAAATCCATTTATTTTTCGCTGAAATATGATATAATAAACGATGCGAGTGCAAGCATACTGAATGATCGCGAATACAATCCGAAAGGATGTATTTGAGGAAAGTCCGGGCTCCGCAGGACAGGGTGCTGGGTAACACCCAGTGGAGGCGACTCCCAGGAAAGTGCAACAGAAAATAACCGCTCAGTTCAATACTGAGCAAGGGTGAAAAGGTGAGGTAAGAGCTCACCGGCAGCATGGTGACATGCTGGCCGTGTAAACCCCACCCGGAGCAACACCGCAGTGGAAGAACAAGCTGGTCCGGCTTATTTCCCAAGGTGGCTAGAACCATACAGTAATGTATGGTCAAGATAGATGATCATTCTCGACAGAACCCGGCTTATAGGTATGCTTGCACATCCTTTTTTTATTCAATATCAAAAGACAAATCAGGTTGTGCGTTTGCCATTTCCAAAATATCCGCTTTTGACATTTCAAGCGGTATAGGAAAATTGCTGACAATTACCCTGACTACTGCATCCTCTGGAAGATATCTTAGTTTTTCCTGAAGTTCTGCAGATATATTTCCCGGGTAATCTCGTTCATCCGGTGTTTCAAGAGTTTTTGTTGGATACTTGTCCCAACCGTCAAATGTACGATACTTTCTAGATACAAACATGACAGTTATGGATATTACTGCAATTAAAAGAAGAATGGAGGCGGTAACAAGCAGCCTTTTTCTATTTGCATCTATTCTATCCTTGGTGTCCATATTTCGCCTCCTTAACTAAATTTATTTCAATTTTGCAACTACTCTGCAGATGGGTTTGCCCTCTGCCACAAATCTCTTTTCATATTCTGTCATAATATTGTCAGAAAAATCAGTGGAATGCAAATCATATGTTGTTTCATACAGGGCAAAGCCCATTTCCTTGTATGATTCAAGTGAAAACTCAAAAAAGTCTACATTGTCGGTTTTCTGGTGAATCTCACCCTCTTCATTCAGTATTTCCTTGTATATCTTAAGAAAATCAGGATGGGTAAGTCTTCTTTTTGCTTTTTTCTTCTTTGGCCATGGGTCGCTGAAATTGAGATAGATTCTGTCTACCTCACCCTTGTCAAAATATTCGGATATATTCTTGGCGTCTTCCAGTATGAAGATAACATTTGCAAGCTTTTTTTCATCAACTTTCTCAAGTGCCATGACAGCAGCTTCTTTTACTACCTCCAGGGCAACATACTGTATGTCCGGGTTTCTTTCGGCAAGCTCCAATATGAAATCGCCTTTGCCGCATCCGATTTCCAGGTGCAGCTGTCTGCCGCTTGCCCATTTTCCTTTCATTTCTTTCGGTTTTTCACATATCAAGTGGGATACTCTTTCAAGTCTTGGTATTAGGTTTTTCTTTGTTCTCATCCTCATTTGCAAATCTTCTCCGTTATTAATAATTGCTCATGTGAGATTATATCCGTCTAAAATTTGTTGTCAAGGTTCAGATTAGTATTGGTTGCAGCACATAATTGCCATACTTTTAGTTTCCGTCCTGGTATAGATACAATATTGGTGCTGTTGGCAAATAATATATTTATATTCAATTGCATACAACCATGCATTTATTCTGGGCAAAACATTATAGAAACTTTAATGATAATATGGTAAGATAAAGTCAGATGGACTGAATGGAGAATACTTGTTTGGAGTTGGATGTTATGAAAAAATTGATTGAGAATTTTAAGTTAAGGAAGCAGGAAAGAATAGCTTTTAAAAAGGAACTCAAAACACTGAAAAGCGATACAATGAAAGCCTACCAGGATTTCAAGAAACTCTTTGCAGACAAGAACAAATATGTCTCTTTGAATGAGATGCTTGACTGGCAGGACAGATATGAGGCGCTTCATGACAGAGTATCCATAATTCTGCAGTCCAAGGATTTCAAATACATTCTAAGGGTGTTCAGGGATGATCTGAACATGATTATCAGAATGTTCAAATTGATTGAAAAGTACAGAAAAAGACACAACAAGCCTGTTGTTGACAAGATGATTGGCTCTGTTGAACAAAGCATTTTCAATATAAATGGTGTGACTCT
Organism: Clostridiaceae bacterium; assembly: GCA_012522035.1. Lineage (GTDB taxonomy): Bacteria > Bacillota > Clostridia > UBA1212 > DUPL01 > DUPL01. The sequence continues at coordinate 3,575 of JAAYLF010000215.1, read as the reverse complement.
CAACAAGGAGCAAAAAACAGCTGTTGTAGTGGATGAAAAAAGGCTCAGGCTCATTGGTGCAGGCACATCCGGACTTACCCATGCCTGTGTTGGTAAAGTGAAGTATCTGATAAAGGGCAAAAATGTTCCTCAAGAGAATATATTGTTTTTGACAAGCAGCCACAAGAATGCTGAAAGAATAAATATAATGCTTGAGAATGAAGGAATTTCACCCATTGCAAAGACGTACATCGAATACAGCATGCAAGTGCTTGCAGACCATGGGAAAGAAGTGCCTGAAGTTATTGATGTGGACTACGAGGATTTTGCTGAAAGTACAATAGAAAAGCTTTTGCAGAACGACGAGTACAAGTCCAGATTTGTAGATTATTACCTAAACTTCAGGCAGGCAGGAAGTGTTGTTTTTGATTTTGATGACTATGAGGAGTATTTGCAGTTCCTGGAGGAATATCCTCCTATAGCACTGGACGGAACCAGGATGAAGAATTACGAACATCTTGCCGTAGCAGACTTCTTGTACAGAAATAATATAAGGTACAGGTACATGCAGGAATACGGTGCAAGAGAGCTGGACTATGATGGAACAGTATACAAGCCTGTTTTCTATCTGCCAGACTTTGATATATATATTGAGGTGTTTGAAATAAATGCGACAGGGGAAGCCAGGTTCGATACTGGTACATCCCTGGTTTCAGAGACGCCTACGGAGATATATAGAAAGAGGATGCAGCACGTAAGGGAAATCCATGAAAAGAACCGCACTGTGATGGTGGACGTGTTTACTTACGAGCTTATGGAATCCTCACTGATTGATCACTTGCAGGCAAAGCTCATGAAGCATTTGACTGTATTTGCTCCCATGAGTGCGGATGCTCTTTTGAAAATCATTCTTGAGAGAAATCCGTTTTTGATCCGTGAAATTTCGGTGGTACTTGGTGAGCTTTTGCAGCTGGCAAGGGATCACTCTGAAACATGGCAGGAGATTGTCTTCCTGAACAGAGAAAGCATGAAAACGAAGACCAGATGGTACAAGAGAAATGAAAGTGTGTTTTCACTGCTTATACCAGTATACGAAGCATATATAAACCATATAGGTGACCAGACGGATACATTTGGTATTGTTAAAATGGCATCCGAAACCATCAGGCTGCAGAGAAAACCCCTTGACTATACACATATAATTGTTGATGATTTCCACAACACGAACAGGCAAATGCTTAACTTGCTCAAGAATGTATGGGATATTGTTAAGGATAAGGGAAGCATAATGGTTGCGGGAAACGACTGGCAGACAAAGAGCGGCATTTATGCTTACGACTTTTCATACTTTACGGAGTTCTCAAGATTCTTTGGACACGCCGAGTCCCTTAAGTTCACAAGGGTGTTTTCCCAGGGACAAAGACTGTGGAGCATGAATGCCAGGTTTGTTGAACGCAACACCATGCAGATGAGAAAGTATGCAAGATGCGAAAAGGTAAGTCCGCGGGATTGCGTTTCAATCTTATCCTACAATTACAAGAAGGAGGATTCAAAGTCCCTTTTTGATGAAAACGAGATTGATATTATGAAAAATACCTTACAAAATTATATAAATTCACTTCCAAATGAATATTCTGTAATTTTAGTGGGAAGATTTAAGGAGGATATTGTTTTGGCATCCAAAATGAATCTTTCAGATATTCCCGTTAAAACCGTATACGATCTTGATGAAAGTGCGGACGTTGTCATAATCATCAATGCCAGAAGGCACAACCTGGGATTTCCGGACAGAATGATGGGGGAGAATGTAAAGAGCTTGTTCGGCATAAAGCCTGAGTTGTATGCCTTTGCCTCTGAAAGACGTTTGTGGCATCAGGCAGTATCCAGGGCACGTGTTAAAGTTGCGTTTCTGTTTAATACAGAGAACAGGTCAAGGTTTATTGAAGAGTATGTCTAGATGGTTTGTCACCATATTCAGAAAGGTTAATTTAGGAAATGTTTAACTTTTGTTGCGTGTTACTTAATATTTATACCATTTATTATTTAATATCACCAAATATAATTATATGTATAGACAATTTGATGTTCTAAAGGAGGTTGGCGAAATGAGTGAGAGATTAGAATATGGTGACAACGAAGATCAGGAATACTTGGAAGATGATTGTGTTGATACCAGCGCGCTTAAGCAATATCTAAGGGAAATAGGCAAGTACAGATTGCTTGAACCCAAAGAAGTGGAAGAATTGTTTAAGAGAGCAAGAGAAGGCGACAAGGAAGCATACAACAAGCTGGTTGTTCACAACCTTCGTTTGGTTGTAAAATATGCCAAGATAATAAAGAAGACGTACAAGGTCGAAGAATCCATTATGGATTTGATTCAGGCAGGAAATATAGGGTTAATGCGTGCTGTTGACAAATACGAGTACAAAAAAGGATATGCTTTCAGCACTTATGCAACCTGGTGGATAAGACAAAGTATTGTTAGACATATATATGACAACGAAGGAACTATTAGAGTTCCGGTTCACATGAGCGAAAAGTTTATTGCAATTTCAAAGGCCATAGATGCATTTAAGGAACAGGAAGGTAGGGAACCAACCTTCGAGGAACTTAAAGAGCATGTCAAACTGTCCGAAAAGGATTACAAGTTGTACAAGACCTTTGACAAGAATGTTGCATCCCTCAATACCACAATAGGTGAAGACGGAGACAGTGAACTCATGGATTTCATCTCATCTGACGATTCGCCGGATCCTGTGTATGAAGAAACAAAGAACATACTGCTGAGTGATACAGTCAGAGAAGTTCTTGAGAAACTCGACAAGAGAGAAGGATATATCATACAAGAGAGATTTGGTTTGAATGGCAGAACTCCAAAGACGCTTGAGGAGATAGGTTATGACCTGGGTCTTACCAGAGAGCGTGTAAGGCAGATTGAAAGTGTTGCCATGAAGAAACTGAGAACATCCGCCAAGGCAAGCAGCATAAGGGCTTTTGCATAGATTTAATCAAATATGTGGACAAGCATAAAAAAATCAGGTGAGCTTTCAAGCTCACCTGTTTCTTTATTCTTTTGTTTTCTTAGGCTTTGCCAGTACAACTGCTACAACTATTATTATGGCTGCTGCAATTACACTGAATACCACCAGATGGACAGCGGTCCAGTTGGCCGGATTGAAAATCTTTGCAAAGAAGTTTTGTGAAGATTTCTTGGTAACAGGTGCAGTACCCAAATATCTGAAGGCAAATCTTGAGTCGGGTGCTGCATCGCCCAGGTCCATGAACTGCATTACATCGCCGCTCTTTGTGGAGTTGTCAGCCCACTTGAAATCAAAGGATGCCAGTTCTTCAGTAATACCAAGCATGCTCTTTGCTACCTTGATCGCGATGAAGTTGTCGCCCATGAAGTATTCTGCATCACCAATCTTTTCAAAGTCCCAGCTGTTGTCTACAAACTTTTCAACTGAAACGGTCTTTCCATCACGGCTTCTGTTCAATACAAAGTCGTAGCCTTCCCAGCCTGTTTCATGATTTATGTCCGTGTTTATAAACAGGTTCATCCAGTTTTCCTCATCAACAGTTACAAGATCGTGTGC
>JAAYLF010000214.1 GCA_012522035.1 Clostridiaceae bacterium | reverse complement strand
GTTAAAGCTTGTGAAAGTGCTGAGGACAACTATGAGCAAGGAGCGGAAGATTTAAAGCAACTGGGTTTTTGCGAAAGGGACGTATGTTTTGGCATTACTGCAAGCGGCAGCACGAAATATGTACTGGGAGCAGTTGATTATGCAAACAAGGTTGGTGCATATACAATTGGGTTGTGTTGCAACGAGAATACCGAACTGTCCAGAAAAGCAAAGCTTACTATTGCTCCGATTGTGGGTCCTGAAGTGATTGCTGGTTCTACTAGAATGAAGGCTGCTTCTGCTCAGAAGCTTGTACTAACAACCATATCAACCGGAGTAATGGTGTGTATTGGAAGAACGTATGGAAACAGAATGGTGTTTTTGAAGACAACGAATAATAAACTTTTCAACAGGGCTGTACGTACTGTTGCTGAAATAGGGAAAATAAGTTGTGAGGAAGCGGAGAAACTGCTTATTGAATGCAATGGAGACATAAATAGATGCTTGGAAAAGCTGGAGGGATGTGATTAGATTGTGTTTCCGATTAAAAGCTGTGATGATTGCTGTTTTGCTGGTTTTTGCATGTGTTTCATGCACTAACAGGCAGAATGAAGAGCATACAGTGGATGCGACATATGAAGCAAGCAAGGAGGAGATGAGAAAAGTGTATGAGGAGTATGAAGGTAAAGAGCTTTTGATTGGCTTGTGGGAAGGTCCCCGAAAACATGCAATGAAAACCCAGGAGGATGCGGATGCCAGATATGCAGAGATAAGGGAAGCAGGCATCAACATGGTTTATGTATATGCAGAGCTTGATGATGACGGCTGGCTAGAAAAAACCATTAAAGCTGCTGAAAAGAACAATATCAGGCTAATTATTGACCTGAGTGCGGTATATGCGAACAGGGATGCCTTTTATGAAGCTGTTGACAAGACAAAAGACAGCAAGGCAGTAATAGGGTATAACATTGTGGATGAGCCAGGACATAAGTTGTTTGGTACTTTGGGAAATGTCAGGACCAAATTGAAGGAACATGCTGGCGATGACTACCTTGTTTTTTGCAATCTGTTTCCCAATTATGCAGCAGATTATGTCCTGACTGACGAACCTATTGAGGGAATGACAAAATACCAGACATATCTTGAGCTGTTTGTGCAAAAGGTCAAACCTGACATTCTGCATTTTGACAATTACCCCTATACTGGCGACAAATCAACCGACAATGCAAGAATTCTGAAGTTGATTGAGAACCTGTCGGATGTTAGAAATGCAGGTGCAAAATACAATATACCCATTGGTGGTTTCTTGCAAAGCTGCAGGTGGGGAAACTATCAGAATGGAAACTGGTCTGGAACCCGACTGCCCAATGAGCTTGAGTATAGGTTTGACATGAACCTGCATTTGGTTTTTGGATGCAAGACAGTATCCAACTTCTTATACTGGTCTCGTGATGGTTCGGATCCTGGGCAAAGGATGCCTGGGCATTTCGAAGGGCTGATTACATACCAAGGTGAAAGAACACCCATGTATGATATTGTGAGAAAACAGAATACCGCCATTCATGCAATGAAGGGTGTATATCTTGACTACGATCATAAAGCTTTCATGGTTGTAAACTTTGATGAAGCATTCAAAAAAGCGATTTCAGATAATTTAATTGTTGAATCATACAAGGAAGTATCTTCTGTAGAATCAGATGGAGAGTTTCTGATTGGTTGTTTTGAGAATGATGGTAAAACAGGATTGTATGTGATGAACTTCCGTAAAACTGAAGAGGATGAATCGGTATTGAAAATAGTGTTATCTCAAAACAAGGATTACAAGGTGTGGGGTGCAGAGGGACTTGTTCAAATGGGACGCAATAGTGAAATATCAGTATCGCTTTTGCCTTCTGATGCCTGTTTTGTTGAAATTGGTTGATTGAACTGGAGGAAAGGTATGAAAAGGGTTACTGCTTGTTTGCTTGTATTGATAATGATGCTTCCATCCAACTCATCCCAAATATATGCTAGTTCAGAAAAACTGAGTTATGAAGTATCGTTAAGGCAGAGAGATGGTGTTGAGAATAATCTTTTTTGGACACCGCATTCCACATATTCTATGGAAAACCTGAATGATGGTGATCCCGACACAATCAACCAGGTGGAGTATCACAGCCCTACGGGAGAGGATATGTATGAAAACCTTCTGCTAAAGGATCCATTTTATATTATCCTTGATTTGAAAAAGGCCTATGACCTTGAGAGTATTGAGATCAACTGGTACCCAAAGGGCGGCAGATGTTATAAATACATAGTAAGTGGAAGTTTGGATGATAAAACATATGTAGAGATTGCAAACCATGCGGACAATGTGACGGAACCGAATGCAATAAAGGATACCTTTAAAGGGGTTACTGCAAGATTTATTCGTATTGAGGTTTTGGGTAACTACAGGCCCTCCGATGGAACGTATTCAGAGTACTTCCCGGTTAGTGAGATAACTGTTAAAGGTACATTGTCGGAAAACCAGCCTGAGCCGGTTCCTTCACCTGAACCTGGTCTGGAATCAATAAAAATCGACTATGTTCCTGATATTCGGAACATGGATGGTGTGGAACACAACTTGATTTGGACAGGAGCTTTTCCTGTTGAACATATTAACGATGGAATTATTTCAAATGTGGTTCAAATTGAATATTCCGGATGGTTTGATGGTGAGACAGGTGTTTTGGACGAGCCCTTTTATATTGAACTGGATTTGAAAAAAGCATATGAATTGGATTGCATAGATATTTACTGGTTTTTAAAAGCGGACAAATATTATATGTACAAGGTATATACAAGCCTTTTTGGTGATGAGTATGATCTGCAAATAGACAGATCAGGCAACACACAAAAAGGAAGGATAAAGGATGAGTTTGATAATGTGACTGCAAGGTATGTAAGGATTGAAATGGTGGGGAATTACATACCAAGCGAGCAAACCGCCAATCAATACTATGCTTTTCATGAACTGAATGTTTTTGGAAGACTTTCTGAAGAACAGCCGACTCCCAAGCCTGCAACACCAACCCCTATGCCAACATCCACTCCCGATGTTACGCAGACTGCCAAATCCACTCCCACACCCGATATGACTCCCAAAAGTGTTGTAGATGGAGATGATAAGGAAGTCAGACAGTGGATTGTTGTTGTAGCATCGGTTGCTGTTTTGGCTGTTGTCGCAACGGTTGTATTTGTCATTATAAAGAAAAAAGGAAAGGGTGAGAAAAATGTTTAAAAAGTTTGCTGCCTGTATGCTTATATGTTTTGTATTTGCTACATACCTTGAAATCTCAGCAATTCATGCTGAGGTGGATGCGGTTGAGCGTATTGAATACTACTACTACCTGCAATCACAAAGTGGAACTACTGCAAGATTTACAAATGCTCCTGGAAATCCAGGTATCTATCCAAGGTACCTGAATGATAATAATCCTGCTACAATTGCTCAGATTGAGTATTCAGGTGCATACGATAATGAGACGGGTTTGCTAGAAAAATCATTTTACCTTTATCTTGATTTAGGTGGTACTTACGCTTTACGTGACATATCTGTCAAGTGGTATCCAACCAGCCAGAGATGTGTCAAGTATATAATTGAGGGAAGTACTGATGGCAGGACATATGCCACCATTGCTGATCACTCGGACAATGTTACTGAGTTCGATACAATAACTGATGATAACCTAAATGTCAAGGCAAGGTACTTAAGGTTCGAGATTCTAGGCAACTACAGGCAAAGCGACGGGACAAGGAATACATATTTTGTCATATCGGAGCTGACTGTTAATGGAGTGCTAGACAGTAATTCACCTAAACGTATCCCATATACAGTTGATCTTGCTCTTAAGGAAGGGGCGGATGGTATAATAACCCAACCCTCAATAAACATATATCCTACTGATAATCTTTATGACAAAAACCTCCACTCATTGTATGAAATTCAGTACAGTGGTGCCTTTAAACCAGATGGCACTCTTGAATACCCATATTACATGATTATAAACCTTGGTGGTTTATATGAGCTTGATTCATATTTTATCGCTCCATACCTTGATGTAAAGGGACTTAGGTTCAAGGTGGCGGTTAGTGAGGACAATGTCACGTACTACGACTGCTTCGATCATTCTGATAATAACCGGATAACTATAACGTCGGACACGTTTGATGAAGGTGTCAAGGCTAGATATGTAAGGTTTGAGATTTGTGGAAACTTCAAGGCTGACGGATCCTACAACACACATACATACATAAGTGAACTGGCTGTTTTTGGCACACTTATAGAAGAAGAACCAAGAACAGAATTCAACCCTCGGAATCCAAAGATAGCATACACATATTCACTTAAGAAAAAGGATGGTGCAGAAGGTGTACTTTTCTTTACAAATGCTCCTGACCTAAACCAGGTTCCAGAAAACCTGAATGACGGTGATTTGGACACTATTGCACAAATACAATACTCTGGAGAGTATGAAGGAAATTTGCTTAAAGACTCTTTTTATCTGATATTGGATTTGGGAAGTGTCCATGAGCTTGAAGCATTGCTTGTAAAATGGTACCCAGTCAGCAGGAGGTGCGTAAAGTACATTGTATCTGTAAGTGAGGATGGCGAAAACTATACCGAAGTATTGGATTATTCGGACAATGTCACTTTGTACGATACCGTCACTGATGACCTTTCAGGGTTGTCTGGAAGGTATGTCAGGTTTGAAATACTGGGCAACTACAGGGCGACCGACCAGACAAGAAACGGATTCTTTGTCATTTCGGAGATCGAGGTATATGGTATGGAAAGGCAGGAACCTAATCCACAAACCTTTGACATGAACCATTTCACTGCTTTTATAATTGTACTGACAACTGCCATTTCATTTAAAAAACGAAGTGTAATTGTATCATCACATTGAAGAGTCTGCACTTTTTGTGCAGGCTTTTCCTGTGTATAATAAATGTAACATAAGGTGGAAGGTGTAAGAATGTTAAACGTGTCGGTAGATGGCGGAGGTACTAAAATTAATGTGGTTGTATTTGATGAAAGGCATGAGTTGTTGGGATTTGGCCATGGTGGTGGTGTAAACAGAAGGTATGATACGAAAGAAAATGTATGCAGCAATATTGCAAACGCCATGGAAAAAGCCATGTTGAATATTAAAAGCAAGACAATTGATAACATGTATTGCGCCATGGTTGCAGGATATGATTTTTTTCTTGAAACCATGAGCAATTTGGGATATTCGATTATAAGATTTGTGCCAATGCCCGAAGGGTATGCATACTTGCTGGCTGGAGGATTGGTACAGGCAGGATTTGTTGCAATGTCCGGTACAGGCTCCAGTGTTGTTTATTGCAATGGAAAAGACAATTACTATCGATATGGTGGATATGGTATTATGATAGGTGATGAAGGAAGTGGTGCCTGGATAGGGACCAGGGGAATAAATGCTGCACTTAGATGTATAATAGGGTGGGGCGTTGAAACAACACTTGTTGACAGATTGTATGAATACCTTGATGCAGACAGGGATGTAAAAGACCTCCTGCCTTATCTTTATCCTCACAATGTGTGTACAAGGACATTGTTTGCCAACTTTGCGCGAGTTGTTGGAGAGGAAGCGGACAAAAACGATCCCGTTGCAATGGAAATCGTTCGTGAGGCGGGGAGGTTAATGGCTCTACAGACTGTTGCAGCTGTTGGGAATCATGCAAAGGATGCAGAAAGCATAGGGATATATGCATGTGGCGGAGCTTGGAAGTGTTCAGGTTTGATGTATGACTCATTTAAAGAGCATGTTTATAGTGCATACCCTTATGCCAGATGTCATAGAGGAAAGTTTGAACCTGTTCTTGGTGGTGTGATTCAATCAATGATTGAGAATGACATTGAGCCTGACAGTTCCTGGTTGAGTGGGGAGTACGGAATGTTTGAAGTATGAAGCGTTTTTTTGTATTCAGTAGAAGTCTTTATTTATCTATCAATTTTATAATATCAACAGAATTTTTGAATTGATCTGAAAAAGGATAAGATTATAATTGGGAGATACATGATTAAGTACAATTCTTTACGAAGAATGTGTTTGGCAAGTATAAATCCGTACAGCGCGGAAGTTAAAAACCCTGCAGTGCGGAAGTTAAAATCCATGCACCTCGCTATTTAAACTATTTATTTTTTCTAATGACTATATTCTCTTGAACATTATTAGCCACATAAGCAATTTATACAGCATCTAAAGTGAAAGGGCACAGCTTTTACACACATGATCCAGAAATCGGTTTTAAACACCATCCTGGATGTCTATGGTGTCTTTTGCAGAAGCCAGACTCTAACTTCCAAACAGTACAGCTT
>JAAYLF010000213.1 GCA_012522035.1 Clostridiaceae bacterium | reverse complement strand
ATTTCTTGCCTTCTTTATATATGTTTTCAAAGCAGATCTCTTTGCCTTGTTAGCCGCTGCTCTCTTTCTGGCAACCAATACTCTTTTCTTTGATGACTTGATATTTGCCAAATTATTCACCTCCCGCAAATTAATTAGTTGATATAGTGAAAAAAATCACGTCTCTTATTTTACCATAAAAAATAAAATATGCAACATAAAATTTTAAACTAACTACATGAGCCAATTACCCTTAACAATAATATTATTTATATACGGTGAGGCAAGACATGCAAGGTATTCAGAACCAAATCACCCTCGAATGCTGAGAGTAGCCTGCAAAAACATTATGTTCCTGTTCTTCTTCCTGTATATTCTCTCCAGGAGAGATCCTCAATATTTACATACTCTCAAGTAAGCCAGATGTAGCAGAAGCAATAAAACAGTAGAAGACCACCTCACCCGTTGCTGCATGAGTTTTCATGCAGACAATACCTATTTCCCAGAACTTGTACCTGCAACTATAAGTTCCAAGGCTGTTTCATCCTTTATTAAACCGTTTTTAATATCCTCATCCATCTTAAGGCAATTCTCAAAGCTGTCCTTCAGTTCTTTTTTTGTAAACCTTCTGCACTGCTCCACCAGCTTTCTGGCTACAAAATCCCTGACACCCAGTACCGCAACAACATCCCTTACACTTCCTCCATTTTCAACAATGCATTTCGTGTCATAAAGCTGCAAAAACTGCCTTGCCACCATGACAATTATAAACTGGGAGGATTCGTTGTTGTCCAGCAAAACCCTAAGAGATGCCATCGCCCTTCCCGTATCCTTTAACGACAAAGCATCGGTAAGGTCAAATATTCTTTGGCTGGTAGACAACCCGCATACCTTTCGTACATGTTTATCAGTAATAACATCACCTTCATCCGTATATTTTATCAGCTTGTCCAGTTCATTCAGGAGCGTTACAAGGTCGTCTCCAAGACCCGATATCATCAGATTTATTGCATCCATGGTAATCCTTCTGTTTTGCTGCATGGCTGCCTTTGTTAGTATTTTTCCTATCATCGTTTCGTTTTGACGGACGCATTCAATTACAATACCGTGCTTTTCCAGCATTTTGTATGACTTGGACCTTTTGTCCACATTGTCTTCTCTAAACACAAGGCAGGTAAATTCGGGAAGATCCGAAAGGAAATCCAGATCCAGATTCGCTGTGCCCATGCCGCTGAAAAAATCACTGTTCTTCACTACTATCATTTTTTTCTGTCCAAAAATGGGCATTTCATCACATAAATCAGAAAGATCCCTTGCATTTATTCTACTGTCAATTTTAAAATAGTTGAAATCATTGTCGCCCAATAGCGCATTTCTTATGGACTTGATGTATTAATCCTTCATATACTCATCAATACCATAAAGCAAATACAGTTTTCCTATTCTACCCTCTTTAAGGGACTTGTTGAATTCCTGGTAAGTCATTTTCGCCCCTCCTTCCTATAAATACTTCTGGATTCTTATTCTTTTCCCCTTCACCTTGATAATAACGGCGCCATTTTGATCCGTCCTGTACAACTCACAATTTTTAAATCTCTCCAGTACGATTTCATCAGGATGGCCAAACTTGTTGTTCCGTCCACCACTTACAACAGCAACCTCAGGCCTTGCTCTTTCAACAAACTCAGGGGTGGAACTGGTTTTCGAACCATGATGGGCAACCTGTATAACGTCGCAGTCATCGATTTCGTTCATCCTGATATAATAAGCTTCAGCTTCCTTTTCAATATCAGAGCAGAAAAGCATTCTCAATTGCTCCAATTTCAATTTTATCACTAAAGAGGAATTATTTAAAGATGCGATGTCCCTGTAAAACAGAATTTCCGTATAAATCGAGTTTCCTGCTTCATAAATGCTCCTGTTTGATACATATACAACCTTTACCCCCTTGCTTTTTGCATACGCTGCAACCTTCTTTACCTCCACATCATATTCATTGTCAGGTACAAACAAGTATTTCACCCTGATTGTATCAAAGACATCGTAAATACCGCCATAATGGTCCAAATGCCCGTGTGTCACCACAACAAAATCCAGTTTGTTTGTCCCTCTCTTGAGAAGAAGCTGCGATACATTTACAAAACCCTCTCCAGCATCAACAAGACCCTTTACACCGCATATCGACGAAATATAAATACTGTTTCCCTGGCCTACATCAAAAAAAACAACTTCCGATACAGTAATTGTCAGTAAAAAGAGAATTGACATCAGTGCTGGAATTCCCCTAATGACATAAATCCTTGGTATCTTTATTCTCCTTCTTGAATTCCTTATCAAAAACCAAATAATTATTAGATAATAAAGTATATACAAAGCAAGACCTTTTGATGGAACAATAATCTCTGTAAGAAATTCAGGCAAATATCTTGAAGTCTCCATAACCTTGGTCAGGAAATAAAGTATTGAGTGGAGGATATATGATAAGAAAACTGCCAGGAGTTTGAGGCGGAGGAAATCCGCAAGGCATGCAACATACCCAAGGACAAGAATGCCTGATGCAAAGGGGCCTGCGATGCATGTAAACAGAACTCCCACAAGATTGATTCTGTTGAAAACATTCCACATAACAGGAAAAAGCCCCATGTTCACAGATATTCCTGTAAAAAGCGAATCAAGACTTACTGACAATACTTTGCTCTTTTCATATCCGCCTTGCCCTCTTCCACTTCCACCCCCAGTTTTGATAATCCTGTACCCTTTCTTTTCAAAGAATCTTTTCACTGATGGCTGAATAACATATATGGAAAAGGCACAACCGTAGGAT